>NZ_JXLC01000031.1:0-45810 GCF_001886225.1 Enterococcus silesiacus
ACTTAAAAGGAAATTATAAAATACATTTATCGATATAAGTATAAAATCTATTTTCAGTTTTTAAATCGTATAACAAAACAGGTAGTCTAGAAATTTTCATTTCCAAACTACCTGTTTTGTTGGTTTAAGTATATTTACTTCTGTATCTTAATCAAATCCAAGACATCTCTTGGATTCCCTACATCGACACTAACAACTCTTGCTTGATCTAAAATATTCTGTGTCAGTTGTCTGATTTTCTCTGGATCATTCGCATTTTCTGCCGTCATTTGCCAATGGCTAGGAACAGGATAAACCGTTATCGTTCCATTATGATTACTACTATAAGTGACATTGCCATCCGCCATTGCGGCACCTGAAAGTGAAATAACATCGGTTGGATAACCTACACTCCCCTTATCATAAAAATCAATCGGTGATCCTGCAGCAATTTTATCTATATGTAACTCCGAAGGTTTCACACCGATCAATGTCAGCCATACACGAGCATATTCAATCTGATCATCTGAATAACCAAGCAATAGTTTATCGTCTCCTGTCGCTTGTTCTACGGCTTTATTTGTATCTGCTTTAGCTTTTTCTATTGCTTTATTGACTTCTTCTTCAGCAGCTTTTTGCTGGTGCGTTAAAGCGCTGATCTGACCTTGAGCATCGATCATGGCTTTCATTAAAATTAATTTTGCAGTAAATGTTGTTTTCAGTTCTTCGTTTTTAACCTTTTCAATTTCTTGATTTAAAATATCATAGTCGCTTTGTTGGACCGTTTCTTTTGGTATATTTCCGTCAAAGGATTCATTGAGTAATTTTTTGATTTTCTCTACTTGATCTACTTGCTCTGTGGCATTTTTAAGGATAGAGTCGATAGCTTCGTTCCATTTTCCTTTTAGCTCTTTATTTTCTGAAACTGTATCGTTGACTTCGGTAATTTTTCCTTTCGTCAAGTCTACTGTAATCGGCAGTTCATTTTTGATTTTGTCTCCTTTGATTGCGTGTTCTTTTGAGCTGAACAATTCATTTGTTTCAGTCTGTATCTCTAATTTAGTATTCGCCAAAGTAATCTTTTTCTTTAAATTTTGAATAGTCGTTTCTGCTGTATTGGCGTTTATTTTCTTGTCATATTCACTTTTTAATTTTTCGATTTCTGTTTGTTTCTTTAAAAGCTTATCTTTTATTTCTTTGATCGTCGCTGGTTTTATTTCTTTGCTTAGAAAATCTTCTTTTTCATCAAAAAGTGCAGTGACTTCTTTATAAAGAGCGCCATCTTTTGTTGTTTCTTTTTCAATAGTCGTTATGTTATCTTGAGCTGTGGCGATCTTTTTCTTTTCCTTTGCTTGTTGCTGAAACACAATGACTCCAATAACAATTCCTACAAGTGCTACTACTCCAATAGAAATCCCCAACACTTTTTTCTTCATTTTCTATCCGCTCCTGTTTATTATTTTTTATCCCTATAGTTATTTTAGCATATTTATCTATTCTGTCATTTTAAGTTCAAAAAAAATGTATAGATAATAAAAAATAAGAGCCATCATTAGATGATAACTCTTACTTTAATATAAAATGGATTGCTTATTGCTTAAATTTTATTGTACCTCTTCTTCAAAAGCGATATTACCACTCTTTAACTTGTTCAATGGACCAAACTTTTTTTCTGGAAACATTCTCTTGATATCCTCTTGATAAAACGAACCATCTCTTGGTTCTTCATAATGAATGACTTTGTATCCCTCCTTTTGTTTTTCAAGTGTATAGATCACAGGGAAATTCGAACCGTAAACATCTTGCCCAGATTCATCAAGTCCTAAAACTGTTTGATTGAGATAAACGGTTATACTGTCCTTATCAACATCTTGTCCATAAAAATCTATGACCAATTTAATTTTTTTAACCTCTAGACTAGCTTCTAATGTTTCAGAATTAAAATAGGTTTCTGCTTTCATATAATTAAAGATTGTTTCTCCGTATTTTTTTCGTTCTGATTTGCTAACTGAGTCAACATTGTCAGCTTTGGTTCGAAACATTAAGCCGATTAATACTAGAATAACGCATACCGCTACTTCCCCTATTATCTTTTTCATTGCCTTTTTCTCCTTCGTGTTTTTATCCCTTCATCCTATCCTTTCACTGCCTTTATCCTCAATCTTCGATAATCTGCTTCCCAATGATCCTCGTTCCACAATTTTGACTTCAAATCTCGCTCCATATTCTCAAGAACCTTGTCTTTCTGCTCTCCAGACAATTCCTCCAACTCAGCAGCATAAAATTGTTCCATCCACTCGTTCAAACCAGATTTCCCACCTTTAAGCGGAGTCGGCCGTTCATATTCTAAAATCTCCACAACCTCAAAATGATTCTTTTCTAGCAAAATCCGATAATCCTCAACAGACGTAAAGCAAAACGGCTCCTCAAAAGGTACACCTAATGTATTTAACTCACGCCCAAAAGCTTCTCTAATCATCTGAACATTTCCAACTGCACCAAACTCACAAATCAACTGCCCTTTCATGTTTAGATGTTCACTGATATTTTTCAATAACAACTCTTGATCAGGAATCCAATGAAAAACAGCATTTGAAAAAGCGACATCATACAGTCCAATTTGAGCCGAGGGATTTAAAATATCCTCCTGTAAAAAAATCAAATCAGGATAACTTTCTTTTGCTTGATTGATCATATTTACCGACTGATCAATTCCCGTCACTTCATGCCCAAGTTCCGCCATTTGACTCGTTAATGCTCCCGTCCCACAGCCGATATCCAACACTTTTTTCGATTCTTTCGGCAATAATTCCAACAAGCCAGCACCATATTTAAAAACAAAATCATGTGTCGTATTGTATTTTTTTGCATCCCATTCCATTGATTTCACGCTCCTAACGATGTAATGAAAAGAAGGATGTGGGACAAAAGTAAAAAGCACTTTTGTTTCACACCCTAAATATGAATAAACGGTGGGAGCAGAAGCAACCCCCTCGGAAATAAGCTGAAATTCACAAAAATTTGAAGATCAATTTTCGTGAATTTCTTCTTATTTCCGAGGGGTTAAACACTCCTGTCCCAACCTCACTCTTACTATTTCCTATTGCCAATACGCCGGAATCTTCGCTTCATAAGCCGCAATTTCAGCATCATGCGTCAAACTGATAGCAATATCATCCAATCCATTGACCAACTTATGCTTCCATGTTCCGTCGATCTCAAAAGAATATGTCCCATTTGGCGTGATCACTTGTTGGGCAGGCAAATCGATCGTGATCGTTTCATCCGCTTCAAGACCTGCCAAGGCATCCAACTCATCATGTTTCAACACGATCGGTAGTAAGCCATTTTTCGTGGCATTCATGTAAAAAATATCACTAAAACTTCCTGCAATAACCGCTCTAAACCCATAATCATCCAACGCCCAAGCCGCATGCTCTCTTGATGAGCCTGAACCAAAGTTATCACCAGAAATCAAAATTGTCGCCTCTTTGTATTGTGGTTCATTCAAGGTAAATTCTGGGTTTGGTGTACGGTCTGGCAAGTAGCGCCATTCATCAAATAAAAATTCGCCAAAACCTGTTTTTTCGATTCGTTTTAGAAATGATTTTGGAATGATTTGATCCGTATCGATATTGTCATTCATTAGTGGAACCGTGGTTCCTGTATGTTGTGTAAATGCCTCCATTATGCACCAAGCTCCTCTCTAATGTCTTTAAATGTTCCTTCGATTGCGGCTGTTGCCGCCATCGCTGGGCTGCAAAGATGAGTTCTTGCCCCTTTGCCTTGGCGTCCTTCAAAGTTTCGGTTAGAGGTTGAAGCACAGTGAACGCCTGCTGGTACTTGGTCTGGATTCATGCCTAGACACATCGAGCAACCTGGTTCTCGCCATTCAAAGCCTGCTTCGGTGAAGATTTTATCCAAACCGATTTTCTCTGCTGCTTTTCTTACTGGTCTTGAGCCAGGTACGACGATTGCCGTAATGCCTTCTTTGACTTTTTTGCCTTTTACGATGCGAGCCGCTTCTTCCAAATCAGATAGTCGACCGTTGGTACATGAACCGATAAAGACATAGCCGATTTCGATATCTGATGGACGTTGACCTGGTTTTAGATCCATGTAGTTATACGCACGTTCATCGTTCATATCTTTGATTTCTGGGAAAGTTCCCGTGATCGGGATGCCCATTTCTGGATTCGTGCCCCATGTAATGAAGGGAACCAATTCATCCGCGTTCAATTCTAGATCCACATCATAGGTTGCGTCTGGATCGCTTGGTAGTTTTTTCCAATCAGCGATTGCCGCATCCATATCTTCTGGTGCATATTCTCTGCCACGCACATATTCAAAGGTTTTTTCATCTGGCGCCATCATCCCCATTTTCGCGCCGCCTTCGATGGCCATGTTACAGATGGTCATGCGTTCTTCCATCGTTAGATTTTCAATCGTTTCTCCGTAAAATTCAACCGCATGTCCGACACCAAAATCAACCCCATATTTTGCGATCAAGGCTAAAATAATATCTTTGGCATACACGCCTTTGGCTAGTTTTCCAGTAATTTTAACACCCATTGATTTTGGCTTATTTTGCCAAATGCATTGTGTGGCAAAAACATGTTCCACTTCACTGGTTCCAATACCGAATGCCAAGGCTCCGAATGCGCCGTGAGTTGCTGTATGTGAATCTCCACAAACGATGATTTTTCCAGGTTGGGTTAAGCCAGTTTCAGGACCCACCATATGGACAATTCCTTGTCTATCACTGCCATTATCGCATAACGTTACGCCGAATTCTTCACAGTTTTTCTGTAAGGCTTCGATTTGTTTTTTTGCCACCAAGTCTGTGATGTTAAAGATATCTTGTGTGGGAACGTTATGATCCATTGTCCCAAAGGTTCTATCTGGTCGGCGAACTTTTCGGCCTGCTTCTCTTAGACCTTCAAAAGCTTGTGGCGAGGTGACTTCATGGATCAGATGAAGATTGACGTATAATAGTTGTGGTTCGCCAGCAACGCCTGATACCACATGTTGTTCCCAAAGTTTATCAAATAGTGTTTTTCCCATGTTAAGCACCTCTCAATTCTGTTATTACAGCTTCGGTAAAGTCTGTTGTTGTGGCTTTACCCCCTAAATCTGTTGTTAGGATTCCTTGATTCATGACACGATCACAAGCCTCCTCAATTTTCTTCGCTGAATTTTCTAAGCCAAATGATTGACGTAACATCATCGCAGCGGACAAGATCATCGACATTGGATTGGCGATATTTTGATTGGCGATGTCTGGCGCTGAACCGTGGATTGGTTCGTATAACGAAGGCCCTGATTCACTATGACTGGCGCTTGGCATCATGCCGAGTGATCCTGGAATCACTGATGCTTCGTCACTCAGGATATCGCCGAATAGATTTTCTGTGACGATCACGTCAAAGGCTTTTGGTTTTTGGATCATGACCATTGCCGCTGAATCGACTAATTGGTGTTCTAATGTACAATCTGGAAATTCTTGTGCCACTTCTTCTGCTGTTTGACGCCATAATTTGCTTGTCGCTAGTACGTTGGCTTTATCAACAGATGTGACTTTTTTATTTCTAGTTTGAGCGATTTCAAAAGCTTTTCTGATGATACGTTGGATCTCAGCTTTTGAATAGGTACATAGGTCTGAAGCTTTTGTTTCGCCTAGTTGTTTTTCGCCAAAGTAGATGCCACCTGTTAGTTCACGAACGACTACAAAATCAACGCCTCGAACGTTTTCTTCTTTTAATGGAGATAAATGAACCACTGCATCAGGTACGGAAATTGGACGAATATTGGCAAAAAGTCCTAAGGCTTTTCTTAGACCTAGTAAACCTTGTTCAGGTCGTTTTGGTGCATTGTCCCATTTTGGACCACCGATCGCACCTAGTAAAATTGCATCGGCTTTTTCACAGGCTTTTAAGGTTGAATCTGGTAAAGGCTCCCCTTGTTCATCGATGCCTGCGCCGCCAAAGGCAAAATGTTCAATATCAAAATCCAGATTATCTTGTACCATGATTTCTGCTACAATTTTTAGTGCGCTATCCATAATTTCTGCTCCGATGCCGTCGCCCGGCAATGCTACGATTCGTTTGCTCATTAAGCTTTCCCCACTTCTTTTTGAAATTGTTCACTGGCTTTGACATAGGCTTTCGCTGACGCTTGTAAAACATCAAAATCGATGCCGATGCCGTTGAATTGTTTATTATTTTCTGTATCGGCTAAAGTTACATGGACTTCAGCTTGGGCATCTTCACCGCCTGTAATGGCTTTGATGTAGTACTCTTGTAGTTCAGGTTTTTGGACGAAAATTTTATCGATCGAGTTATAGATTGCTTGGATACTACCAGAGCCGATCGCTGATTCTGTTTTGCTTTCGTCTGCTCCTGTATTGATGGAAACGATCGCTCCTTGGCTGCCGTCAGAAACGTATTGTAATTGGACACGTTCCAAACGATAATCTTCACTACATTCTTGGGATTGTCCAACCATTAGCGCGATCAGATCTTCTTCTGTGACTTGTTTCTTTTTGTCAGCTAGCGATTTGAAGCGTTTGAAGGCATCTTTTAGTTCGTCTTCGGTTAGTTGGTAGCCTAGAGCGTCCATTTTAGTCGCAAACGCATGGCGTCCTGAAAGTTTGCCTAGTGGCAATGAGTTTTCGTTTACCCCAACAAGTGACGGTGTGATGATTTCGTACGTATCTGGATTTTTCAACACGCCATCTTGATGGATGCCTGATTCGTGAGCATAAGCATTCGCTCCAATAATTGCTTTATTTCTTGGGACAGCCACGCCTGATAGACGGCTGACGAGATCGCTGGTTCTTTTGGTTTCATTCAATGTGATATTGCTTTGCGCTTCGTAAAAGTCTTTTCTGATATATAGTGCCAAGGCTACTTCTTCAAGTGCGGTATTGCCAGCTCGTTCGCCAATACCGTTGATTGTTCCTTCTACTCGACGTGCACCATTTTCGATGGCTGCTAAGGCATTGGCCGTCGCCATTCCTAGGTCATCGTGACAATGAGAAGAGAAAATAATTTCTTCGTCGCTTTGAATATTTTCGATTAGAAATTTAAATAGTCCGCCGTATTCTGTTGGGTTGGAATAACCTACTGTATCAGGAACATTGATGATCGTCGCTCCCGCATCGATGGCAGTTTGAACGGCTTTTAGTAGAAATTGTTTGTCAGTTCTCGTTGCATCTTCTGGTGAAAACTGGACTTTATCAAATTTGGTTTTAGCATAGCTGACATGTTCTTTAATAGAAGCAATCACTTCATCTGGTGTCATTTTTAGTTTGAATTCCATGTGAATTGGACTTGTTGCAAGGAACACATGGATTTGTGGGTGCTTGGCATTTTGCAAGGCTTCATGAGCGCGATCGATGTCAGCTTTTTGGCACCGTGCCAGACCTGCAACGGTCATTTTTTCGGCATTTTCTGCGATGGCTTTGACTGCTTCAAAATCACCGACTGATGCGATTGGAAATCCCGCTTCGATCGTATCAATGCCCCATTTTTCTAGTTGTTTTGCGATTTGGACCTTTTCTTTGGTGTTGAAATTTACACCAGGTGTTTGTTCGCCGTCTCTTAGAGTGGTGTCAAAGAATTGGATATTGTTCATTGTTCATACTTCCCTTCAAATTCTTCATTTTTTAATTACATTTAAATTTTTCTATAAAAAAAACACCCCACGATATGGGATGCTTTGTCATCCCGTTCATGCAATGCGAAAACAGGACTCTCAACGTCTGATAAGAAAAAGCTGTGTTACAGCTGGTTTCTAGAAATCAGTGTGATGAGTCCTTCAGTAATAATAAGAATGTAATTGTCGTTGTTTGCTTGTTCATCTTCTTCAACATCCTTTATTGTCAGAATTTTTGAATAATTCAAACTATAGTGTTAAAGATACAGAACTTTTAAATCAAAGTCAATAGTTTTATGAGAATTTTTTTAAGAAAAGCTGAATTTCACCATTCTAGACATAGAACAAAAAAAGAGCCTCAGGCTCTTTTTACCCGAATAAACGGTGGAAGCAGAAGCAATACCTTCTTATTTCTCGGGATTAGACGCTTCCGTCCCAACCTCCTTATGGGTTTAGTTTTCCAAACAAGCAAATTTTTCCAACAAACGAATCATCTGACAGACAAATCCATATTCATTATCATACCAAGCAACGGTCTTAACGAGCTGAACATCCCCAGTTGTTGTTACTTCCGTTTGTGTAGGATCAAAAATCGCACCCGCTGTTGAACCAATCACATCACTAGAAACGATTTGTCGATCATCATAGTTAAATGATGGGTTGTCTACTGTGTGTTTTTGAATAGCTTCATTTACTTGTTCAGCTGTAACGTTTGTTTTTAAAATAGACACTAATTCTGTCAAAGAGCCTGCAACAACCGGCACTCGCTGTGCATGACCTTGTAATCGTCCATTTAGTTCAGGAATAACTAAACCAATGGCCTTCGCTGCACCAGTGGAATGAGGAATCGTATTGACTGCGGCTGAACGAGCAGCACGTAAATCTCCTCCTCTGACTGGGCCATCTAACAACATCTGTGTTGAAGTATAAGCATGAATTGTCGTCATTGTGCCAACTTCGATACCAAATTCATTATTTAGATGATGCGCCATCAATGCTAAACAGTTGGTTGTGCAAGATCCTGCAGAAATAATCGTGTCTTTTGAAGTCAATAGATCATCATTGACATTATAAACAATCGTCTTCATATCTCCTGCAGGAGCCGAAACTAGGACACGTTTTGCCCCAGCGTCTAAATGTGCTTGTGCTTTTATTTCCGAAGTGTAAAACCCTGTGCACTCCAAAACAATATCTACGCCTTGTTCTTTTACCCAATCTAGCTGACGTGCATCTGCTTGTGCGTATATCTTAATTTCTTGACCATCCACGATGATTCCATCTTCTGTTGCATTAACTTTACCATTATATGCTCCATGAGTTGAATCAAACTGTAATAACTGAGCCAACATTTTAGGACTAGTCAGATCATTGATCGCTACTACTTCAATTTGATCCGATACCTCTTTGATTCTGCGAAACGCTAAGCGACCAATACGTCCAAATCCATTGATTCCTACTTTTATTGTCATATTCCTATTCCTCCTCTTTTTCTATTCAATTGCTAATTCAAAAAATTTATAACCAAAACGTTGGATATTTTCTATTATCATTTAGGTTATTTATAATCAAAGCAATTATTACTATAACCAACGAACCTACTAACACAGGTGTAAATAAAAAATTCCAGCCAGTCTGGCTCATCATAACAACTAACGGATCTGCTCCAGCTGGCGGGTGAGTGGTTTTCGTCAGCATCATGCACATTATCGCCAAACCAACAGCTACCGCAATCGAAGCCGCTGAATTGCCAAATAATGTCTGACATGCTAGTCCTATAAACGTTGAAATAAAGTGTCCCCCAATAATGTTTCTTGGCTGAGAAAGTGGCGCATCCCATACACCAAACGCCAAAACACAACTTGCTCCAAATGGGGCCATTATCCAATTCCATTCGGTTTTTTCAGTCAGAATGATTAGACTAAAAATAACAATAAAACCTCCTATAAAACCTAGAATTGCGGCTTTTAAATCCACTTTTAACGGTGAACGTTCAGCTGTGATTATTTTTTTTAATACTCTCAAAAAACTAACCTCCTTTAAAACCAATTATAGGTTAGTCATAACTAACCTGTCAACAACATTTTTATAAGTTAGTTATTAGCATTAATTTTTGACTTATGATAAAATCATATTTAGTTAAAGAGGAGGGAGTCTTTTGTCTCATCATTTTCCAGATGTATCTGATTGTTTGCTATTAGATTTCATCAACACAAAGATTTCAAAAAATGGAAAAATCACTGAATTAATTCACTCAAAAAATGATTTATCCAGCTGGTTTGATCATGAAATTAAAAAAAATAATCATTACTCTTATCAATTAATGTTATTTAAACACTATTTTGAGAAGGTCGATGATATTTCATCAATTATTGCTTTTAGAGATTCGCTTCATGAACAATTATCTACACTGATTATTGGGGAAAACATCCAAGATGAACTGTTACATTTAATTAAATCAACGACAAAAGCTCATCCTTTCAGCGTAGAACTCATAAATGATGCCTTATCATTCACACCAATAACGATCGATCGCCATTCGTTTGAATCACTGATTTTGCTAGATTTAGCTCAGTTTATTTCTAATGGCGATATTCACAAACTAAGTCGCTGTAGTAATCCAGAATGTGTCCTATTATTTGTAGATCGTACCGGACGTAGAAAATGGTGTTCAATGAAAATTTGTGGAAATCGTCATAAAGTGGAAGCATTTGCAAAAAGAAAAAAGCAAGCTTCAAATGAGGCAATATAGCAAAAAAAGTGAGACAAAACGTTTGTTTGTTTTGTCTCACTTTTTTGCTATATTTTTTCTAGTGCCTGCTCTAAGTCTCCCAGAATATCATCAATATTCTCGATTCCGATCGATAAACGAATTAATTCTGGTGAGGTTCCGGAAGCTTCTAATTCTTCTTCACTTAACTGTGAATGTGTTGTTGACGCAGGATGAATGATCAATGATTTTGCATCACCTACATTAGCTAATAGTGAAAATAGCTCCACATGATTGATCAAGTTTTTACCTGCTTCGGCGCCACCCTTGACACCAAATGTGAAAACTGAGCCCGCACCTTTTGGTAAATATTTTTCCGCCAGTTCATGATATTTATTATCTACTAATCCTGGATAATTGACCCATTCGATTTTAGGATGTTTTGCTAAAAATTCAGCAATGGTCAAAGCGTTCTCGACATGACGTTCTAATCGCAACGATAACGTTTCTAAACCTAGAATCAATAAGAAACTATTGAATGGCGAAATTGCTGCTCCTGTATCTCTTAATAATGAGACTCTTAAACGAGTGATATAAGCTGCTGCCCCGACATCTTTTGTATATGAAAGTCCGTGATAACTTGGATCTGGATCCACTAATTTGGGGTATTTTCCATTGGCCCAATTGAACTTGCCTGAATCAATAATGACGCCTCCCAAAGCAACGCCATGCCCGCCAATAAATTTTGTTGCGGAATAAACGACGATATCAGCGCCAAAGTCAAACGGACGGTTTAAATAAGCTGTTGCAAAGGTATTATCGACGATCAATGGCAGCTCATGTTTATGTGCGATTTCAGCAATGGCTTCTAGATCTGCCACATTCGTGATTGGATTCCCAATTGTTTCTACAAAAATCGCTTTGGTATTTGCTTTGATTGCTTCTTCAAAATTACTTAACTGATCTGGATCCACAAAGGTTGTCGTGATCCCAAACTCTGGTAATGTATGAGCAAATAAATTGAACGTCCCACCATATAACGTGGAAGCTGAAATGATATGATCCCCACTACTTGCGAGATTCTGGATTGCATACGTGACAGCTGCCGTTCCAGAAGCTACTGCTACCGCTCCAACACCGCCTTCTAATTCATTCAAACGATCTTCCAACACAGCTGTCGTAGGATTTGTGATCCGTGTGTAGATATTTCCTGCTTTAGATAAAGCAAACTTCTCGGCTGCATCTTGCGTGTCGTCAAATGTGTACGAGGTTGTTTGGTAAATTGGAACAGCTCTTGAATTCGTCTCTTTGTCTGGTGTGTGTCCACCGTGGATTTGGATCGTTTCAAATTGATAGTTAGTGTTTGTCATTATGCTTCATTCCTTTTCTATTTTTTATTTTATTTATTATTTTTGCGTTGCTGACGTACATGTCACCTTCTTGCATAATGACCCCCTCTTTCTATTATTCTCATTAAAAAGGAACAAAAAAAGTCGCCCCCTACTAGCATTATGCTAGCAAAGGGCGACTGTCGCGGTACCACCTTTATTGGAATAAATTTCCATCTCGATCCAAACGCCGAATTGCTTCTTGATTTGGTGCCTTGTTAACGGTAGCAGCCGTAAAAATCAAACTGATTTTTTCCTCTCCAAGATCATTTTCGACAAGGGATCATTGCTTCCTTTCACCAAATGAAAGCTCTCTGCTTCTGGCTGAATCAAAACAATCAGCTAGATTCTAATGTCTGCTTGTGTACTCTTCTTTTCAATGAGTTTTATTATTAAAACCAATATTAGAACATCCTCATTTTTTTGTCAACTTTTTTCTTTTATTTTCATTTTTTCTAAATATTTCTTGGTAATTGAGTGTCCTATTTCTCTTTCTTTCCATTTTTTATTATAATTAGAGAAATTGGAGGTCGATTTAATGTCAACGAATAATGAAAAAGTGGAATTACTTTTGTCTTATCTATCTGAGATTCACACGAAAAGCTTAACGTTATATGATTTAGTCACTAGCCGCCCACGCCCTGAGGATACGCGTATTCTTTTGAATATCAACGAAGTATTCACTTATTATCACAGTGTACGTGTTTTTTACTACAGCAATAGTGAGCTGAATGCATCAGAGGTTCACCCATTTTTTAAAGCCTTTGAAGACTTTTATTTTGAATTAAAACAAGTCTTTTTCCTTGAAGATGAAGATAGCATCCTACTTTATAATAAGTTAACTGCTATGAAAGATTCGTTTGAGCAGTTGACGAATGATTTTAATGTTTTATAATAGAGTAGACAACAGGTAAAGAAGGTGCCCAAATGGATCAAAGCGAAGTTGTAGATCGCTTGCGCGAAGAATTGGAAATTCCATTTTTTAATGGAACAATCGAAGAACGTGAATACACAGAAGCAGAATATCAAAAGATCAAAGCAGATCTTGTTCAGTATTTTGATGATTATGTTCGTAACGTGGAAAATTAACCCAAATGGTTGCAACACAATTTAAAGAGTTAAAACAGAACTTAAACGTTTTGTTTTAACTCTTTTTCGATTGTTTACAACTCTTTTTTTCTTTTTATGTCAATTAACAAATCATTTATTATTTGATAATTATTCGCTAATTGATAAAATAACCTAACAATCGATGCGATACAATTTTATAAAAAATATAATCCAAATAATAGCAATCTTCAATAATAAAAAACAAAAAACCACCGGCTGAAAAGGCCGATGGAAAAGGAGTATTACTCAATAAGAGTAAAATGAAAAATAAAAAGGTTGTTGTTGGTATGAATATATAATACAACACATTTTTTCCTTTGTCTACTAAAAATAACATTAAAATGAAATTAAACATTGCTTTTTTTTGTCATTATTTCATTTATTTTTTTATTTTTTCAATAAAAGATTGCTCATCCGTGTAATTGCGAATGAAATATCATCTGTTGCTTTATCTTGTTTTTCTTCTGAGTTATTGAACAATTCAACATCTATGCCTTTTTCAGGATCTAACGATAGTATCATTTCATTACATCCAGCTAAATATTCAATATATGAACGTTCGAATTTTTTATGAATCCCCATCACGCGTGCTGGCGGGCGTAATTGAGACACTTTTTCCAACATTGTTGTGTATTCTTTCGTTCCATCTTGGAAAATGCGTTGAATTTCAGCAATTCTTTCTGGTGCCAACTCAGTTACTTTTCCTTCATCGATCGCTTTACGAACTTCTTCGTAATAATCGTTCATTTTTTCGCCGACTTCTTCGGTTTCTTTTACAATATCATTGATGTTTTGAACATAATAACCTAAATTTGGTTTCACTGTCTTTCCTACTTTCTTTTAGTAATCACTCAATTTTACACTTTTTCATGGGTGGATGACAAGAAGAATCTGCAAAAGTAGCTTTTTCTGTCAATTTTAAGATAAAAAACGGCAAACATTTTTTCTGTTTGTCGTTTTTTTACCATTTTATTTAATTTCATCACTTGTTTGGATAATTTTAGAAATCATTCCATAATCTTTGGCTTCGTCAGCTGACATCCAGAAATTACGGTCTGTGTCTTTTGAAATTTTTTCATAGGTTTGGCCTGTCGCTTCAGCGATCAAACGGTTTACACGTTCACGCATGCGGATGATTTCTTTGGCTTCAATTTGAATCTCTGTGCTTTGCCCTTGAACGCCGCCAGCAGGTTGATGGATCATATAACGCGTATTTGGCAAGCTGTATCTGTTCTTCGCTTCAGCAGCTAAATAAATCGTAATACCAGCACTTGCAACCCAACCGGTTCCAATTACGATCACTTCTGGTTTCACAAATTTGATCATATCATGGATTGTATCTCCGGCTTCAACATGTCCGCCTTGGCTATTAATGAAAATCTTGATTGGTTCATCTCCCATTGCTGCAAGCAATAGTAATTGAGAAGTAACTTCTCGAGCTAGGTCTTGATTAATTTCACCGTAGATCAAAATTGTTCGTTCTTCAAAAAGCTTTTTCATAAACGCATTAGGTTGTTGTTTTTCTTCTGTTTCTTCATTTTCATCTAAATAGTTCATAATTGATAACCTCCATAGTTTAAAGCTACATATCTATATTAATAATACCGTAATTTGAAAATTTGTCCACTTTTTTGACTTGTTTTGACCTTAAAAAACCGATTTTTTTATTGCCTTGCTCTTCTATTAAAAAAACAGAAATGCATCCGTAGATACACTCCTGTTTTACTCTTATCTAACTTAGCTCTTACCCATTTTACGTTGAACAAATTTTACAATTTCAACGATTGGAATAATCGCAAATGAGGTTCCGGCAACGATAGCCCATTGGTAACCATCTAATGATGTTACGCTGAACAAGTCATTGAATCCTGGAATTAGAATCGTTGCTGCTAGTAACAAGAACGATACTAAGATAGCCCAGTTGAATGATTTGTTTCTGAACAAGCCAACTTTAAAGATTGATTGGTAAATAGATTTCACATTAAATGCGTGGAACAATTGGATCAAGCCTAATGTGGCAAAAGCCATTGTCAAGGCGTCACCGTGTTGTAAATCATACAAGGCTGTTGCAGATAAGTTTGGCATATTTGCTGCTGTATGAGCTGGGAATTCGATCGCCATTTTATATACGATCAGCGTCAACGCACCTTGTGTAATCCCTTGGTAGATCACACTGCTCAAGACACCACCAGAGAAGAAGTTTGATTTCTTCCCACGAGGAGCATGGCTCATGACGTCACGTTCGGCAGGCTCTACACCTAAAGCAATTGCAGGGAAGGTATCCGTTACTAAGTTGATCCATAATAAGTGAACTGGTAGTAAGGTATCCCACGCTAACATTGTTGCGATAAATAGTGTTAAGACTTCTCCTAAGTTGGCAGAAAGTAGATATTGAATCGTTTTTTGGATATTTGAGAAGACTTTACGACCTTCTTCAACGGCTACGATAATTGTTGAGAAATTATCATCTGCTAAGACCATATCAGAGGCACCTTTTGATACTTCTGTCCCAGTGATTCCCATACCAATACCGATGTCAGCTGCTTTCAAGGCTGGTGCATCGTTGACGCCATCACCTGTCATCGCAACAACTTTACCTTCTTGCTGCCACGCTTTAACGATACGTACTTTATGTTCAGGTGAAACACGAGCATAAACGGAATAATGTTCAACAACTTTAGCAAATGCTTCGTCAGATAATTCGTTTAGTTCAGCACCTGTAATCACGGCAGCGTCGTCGCCTTCTTTGATGATGCCAAGACGCGCTGCGATTGCTTCTGCTGTATCTCTGTGGTCACCTGTGATCATGATTGGACGAATACCGGCTTCTTTAGCTACTTTAACGGCTTCGGCTGCTTCTTTACGTTCTGGATCGATCATGCCAACAAGTCCTGCAAATACTAAGTCTTTTTCGACTAAATCAGAATCCATTTCAGCTGGCACTGCATCTACGATTTTGTAGGCCATTCCTAAGACACGTAAGGCTTGTTTTGCTAATTTTGTGTTAGTCGTTAAAATTTCTTGACGTTGTTTGTCATCCATTGCTGGTGTTTGACCATTTAATAAAACTTGTTTACAGCGTTTTAATAATTCATCTGGTGCACCTTTGACAGCAACTAAGAATTTACCATCTGCTAATTGGTGAACAGTTGTCATCAATTTACGATCTGAATCAAATGGAATCTCAGCCACACGAGGTTCAGCTGCCACTTTTTCAGTTACATTGAAATCGTGATCTAAACCGTATTGGACAAGAGCTGTTTCGGTTGGATCACCGATCAATGAACCGTCTTGGGCAATTTTTGTGTCATTTGTATAGTTCATGATTTTTAATGCCATGTTATCCATCGCAACAGCCTCTGTTGCAGGTTTTACTTCATTATCTGTATAAAGAGCTTCAACCGTCATTTGGTTTAATGTTAACGTCCCAGTTTTATCTGAACAGATAATGTCTGTGCTACCTAATGTTTCAACAGCAGGTAGTTTGCGGACGATGGCATTTTTCTTCGCCATTTTTTGTGTACCTAGCGCTAAAATAATTGTAACGATTGCAGGTAATCCTTCTGGAATTGCTGCAACAGCTAATGAGATAGACGTTAATAACATATCGATCCATGTACGACCGTTCATCATACCGACAACGAACATAATCGCTGCAATTATTAAGATAGCAATCGTCAGCATTTTTCCTAATTGGTTTAAGTTTTGTTTTAATGGTGTTTCTGTTTCTTTTTCGTTGGCTAACATGCCAGCGATTTTACCGACTTCTGTGTTCATTCCTGTTCCGACAACCACACCGATTCCGCGGCCATAAGTGACGTTACTGCTTGAATAAGCCATATTGATTCGGTCACCGATCCCAATGTCAGATGCAGTACCTTCTAAAATAGTCGCTTCTTTTTCAACCGGTACAGATTCACCAGTCAAGGCAGCTTCTTCAATTTTCAAGCTGGCTGCTTCCAATAAACGTAAGTCTGCTGGAACAACGTCTCCTGCTTCTAATAAGACGATATCGCCCGGTACTAATTCGTCACTTTTAACCGTTATTACATGACCATCACGACGAATATTGGCATTGGGTGAAGACATCTCTTTCAACGCTTCGATTGCTTGCTCTGCTTTAGCTTCTTGGATCACACCAAAGATCGCATTTAAGATGACCACAAGTAAGATGATGAATGAATCAACAAAATCACCTGAGAAGACCGCGGAAATCACAGCCGCAAATAGCAATACAATGATCATAAAATCTTTAAACTGTTCAAAGAATTTTACAACAATCGATTTCTTTTTCCCTTCATCGAGTGCATTGGCGCCGTAACTCTCTAACCTTTTTTTGGCTTCTTGATCTGATAATCCCTCGACTGTCGTATCAAACTTTTGTAAGACCTCTTCATCTGACTGCGTGTAAAATGCTTCAGATAGTTGAACCTTTTTTTCTTCTGACATGATATCCTCCTCATAATTTACAGCTACTTTAATCTATTTTACTTCATTATAGCGAAACGAACACGTTTTTGAACTTACTGGTTCGCAGCAAAAACGAAAAAAAATAGACCTCTGTATGCTAAATAGAACATACATAAGTCTCACCGTTTAAGACAACACCAGAAATTTCTTTCGGAGTTGGTGATGTTGCCGCAGCTAGCGCCGCCAGTTACTCCCTCATGAAATAATAGTGGTGACAGATTAATATCCTTCACCAATTATCATTGATGAACTAATTATACCTGTTCTTTTAGTGTTTTTCAAATGAAATCGTCTTGATTTTCAGAAAAATTTCTGTTTAGTTTGAAAAAGTTGTAGGTTATATAGATTAGCGTCCATCCTTACTTTCCTTTCTAACACTAACAAATAGAGGCATGCATTAAATTAAACGAAAATACCCCCAGATCATTATAGTATTACTGAACAATCTGGGTGTGGTGATTTTATAATCAAATAATTAGCGTTGTGATGAGGCATACTTGCCATGGTTTGTGAAGATTTCTAACCCCACAGCCACTCCAAATAGGAAAACAAACAGAGAAGCAAATAAAACTCCGCCTCCAAAAACACTAATAGTTCCTACCAAACCCAGCAGACTGATTAACATCGTTTTCACTTTTTCCATAATCACTCACCACTTTTCTAAAATAAGCTATTGCTTGATCTTCACCCCCATACTACCCCCGCTATACTGAAGTGTCAATGGAAAATGAAGCATTTAATTAGTAAACCTCTACTTGATTTTTTTGACTCACACTGTATTCTGCGTAGTCAGTAACTCTTTATATTTTTTCGGCGTATTGCCCCAAAAAGTTAAAAAATTCCGGTTGAAGGTGCGAATCGACTGATAGCCACAGGCTTCAGCGATCTCACTGATCTTTTTAGATGAGCTCAATAAAAGAGAACGGGCAAATAACATTCGATTATATTCTACCAGCGCATTAAAGGTCATTGAAAACTCATCCAAGACGATTTGATCGATTTTAGTTGGACTAGAATAAAAGTATTTAGCTGCAGTTTGAATTGAAATTGGTTCACTATAGTGTTGATTAATATACGTATAAATTTCAAAGGGGAGACTGTTTTGAAAACGAAACGAATTCATTTTTTTATCAGTTGTTCTAATGTTCCTAACTTCTGTAGGTGAATAACCTGTCATAGCCTTAAATTGTTTATTAAAACTAGGAACTGACCGATAGCCGATAAAATCAGCAATAAAAGCGATATCTAGCTCCTCAAACTTTAACATTGCTAAAGCATTGTTGATGCGAACGTCAATCAGATTTTCTACAAATGTTTTTCCCGTTAATTTCTTTAGTCCTCGATTGATCGTTTGCGGTGTACTTTTAAATTTATCTGCTATTTCGTTGAGTAGCAACTCTTCTCTATAATGAAAATGAAGATATAACAAAATTTTGGAGCTGATCTCACGAATTGGTTTTTCACGAGTCCATTGATGTCTTGCCGTTCGTTCAAACCAGACAATTACTTGATATAAATCCGCAAGCAACGATAGATCGTAGAGTCGCTCTTGTTGCTCATATTCTTGCAGTCCATGGGTAAAAATCGTTAATAAATACGTAAAGTCCTTCTCTTCACATTTAAGAACAGGTGTGTCCCAATATTCAAAAAAACTCATATGCTGTTCAACCGAACGGGTAGTCAAGGAGGACAACATTAAAACATTTAAAGAAAGGTCAAAAGTGATGGCTTGGATTTCTTCATAAATTTCAACAAAATGATACACATGATATGAAAATAGCCAAAGTACACTCCCCTTTTCCACTAGGTATTCTTGATTATTGATCTGAACTTTTCCAGAACCGCTTTTTATAAAAAGAAATTGAACAGTCATACGGCTCGTCTTAGCTGTTGCAGTTTTGTACCGTTCGTTTCTTACAATAAAATCAGCTTTTGTTAATTCAAAACCATAGTAACTAGTTCCAGTATAAGGAAGACTTGCTTTCATAACATCACTCCTTTATTCATTTAGGATAAGAATTGTATTTCTCGTGTCCAACATTTCCTTTTCATTACGATTATACTATAGTTGTACATGTGATTCATATCACAAATAGATTTTAGGAGGTTTTACTCATGAGTAAAAAAGTTTTTGTGTTAGGTGGAACTGGTTTTTTAGGGTATTATACAACGGAGGAATTGTTGAAAAGAGGCTATGAAGTCGCTACGATTTCATTACCGCCAATGCCGGCTGAGGATTTATTTTCTAGTGATGTTTCAGTCACTCTGGGAAATATCAATGATATGACGGATGAAGCAATCTTAGCCATGCTTGAAGGTTGTGTTGGTTTTATTTATGCAGCTGGAGCAGACGAACGTGTCGTTCCGAAAAAACCTGCGTCTAAATTTTTCTATGAAGCAAATGTATTGCCTACTCAACGTTTAGCTTACTTAGCTAAAGAAGCTGGTGTGAAAGATTTTGTTGTTTTTGGCTCTTACTTTGCTGAATTCGCTGAGCGTTTGCCTGAATCAAATTTAACACTTGAGGCTTACCCAATGATGCGCTTATTACAAGAGCAAGTAGCTTTTGCAGAAGGTGACGGCAGCATGACTGTAACCTCTTTACGTCTGCCTTATATTTTCGGGACAATGCCAGGCCGTGAACCGCTATGGAAAATGTTTACAGAACAAATCAAAGGACAAGATGTCTTTCCAGCACTAAAAGGTGGTACCACAATGGTGACTGTTGAACAAGTAGCTGAGGCAGCCGTTGGTGCTATGGAGAACGGGACACATCGCAGCACGTATGCAATTGGTGATACCAATATGAAATATCAAGAATTTTATCAAATGATGGTCGACGCTTTAGGGCAAGATACAGCAGTCCCTGTCGTTTCTTATGATGATGTCAAAGCCATTTACGAAGGTATCGATGCTGAGGCGGCAAAAGCCGGTTTGGAACATGGTATTCATTCGACTAAATCAGCGATGATGCAGGAATATGATTTGTATCTAGATCCTAATGATACCTTCCCTACGTTGAATGTAAAACATTATGATGTGATTGCCTCTATTAAGGAAACACTAGCAAAATGCGTCGATCCCTCATAAACACAAAAAGGCCATCTGATAGATATTCAGGTGGTCTTTTTGTGTTTCAATAGTTTGCAGTTCCTGCTATTCTTTGTAGATCAGTTCTTTTTCATATTCGCTTGTTTCATCACCAGTTTCAAAGGTATAAAAAACTGTCACTTTGATTTTATTGCTACCAATTTCTGACAGTTCTTTGGTAAGATCGTATTCGTACACTTCTTTACTTAACACATTGTACGTAATTGAAAGCGAACCTGAAATTTGATCGATCGTCTGCCATTTTCCCTTTTCTTCTATAGAAAAGGTTGTATCAGATTCTATCAATGTCATAATCTTTTCCGAGTGATTCGTAATGAGCAATTTTTTCCCTTTAAATTCAAATTCGACTTGTTTGCTTTCAATTGCTTTAGGGTTTACTTCTTCAGTTTTCGATGGCTCTATTTTCGAACAACCACCAAGTACCAACAAAAACAACACAATAATTTTTTTCATAGTACTCCTTTTTTCACTCAGGTGATAGCAGTGACTTTGTCCAAAAATTTTCAGATGTCCCTTGCTCCAACCCCATGATAAATTTCTCTCGAATATCAGGGTAACTTTGGGCTAACCCACTTACAAAATGTTTGATTTCTTCCCGTTTGGTTTTCTTATCAACAGGACATGGATTGAAAATCACAGGGAGCTCTTCTCTTTGAACAAACTGAATGATCTGTTTTTCTTCTAGATAAAGTAAAGGGCGAATCAAGGTGATATCTGTTTTGGATAAATAGCTCATCGGATCAAAGCTAGCCATTTGACCGTGAAATAGAAAATTCATAAAATACGTTTCGATAGCATCATCTAGGTGATGACCTAAAGCCACTTTATTGCAGCCAACTTCTTTGGCACGCTTATACAAAATTCCTCGACGTAATTTGGCGCAAAGCGAACACGGTGAGCGTTCTTCTCTGATATCAAAGACAACTTGGGCAATATTAGTCGGCACAATGTCCAGCTCATACCCTAATCCTTCCACAAATTCCTGCAAAGGGCTGATATCCATATCAAACCCCATAGCTAATGTGATCGGCACGATTTCGAATTCAAAACCTAAGCGTTTTTGCTTGCTGATCATGTCTAGAAAATACAACAAGCTTGTGCTGTCTTTGCCACCACTCATCCCAATTGCAACTTTATCACCTGGTTGAATCATTTGGTGGTTCAACACGGCACGACGAATCGGATTATAATACGTTTGATTATCTTTCTTTTTAAAGCTCATCGTTTACTCCTTTTCACCTCATTTGTTTCATTTAAAAAAATCTGTTTTTAAGCTATAATTTTCTCCAGAAACAATATCATATTGAATCAAGCGATAGTCTTCGTATAATTCTTCTTGTGCTTTATTTAGAGCAAGTGTTTTACTCCATTGTTTATCCTTATAATAGAAGCTTTTCTCAAAAGCTGGAACTTGTTTTTCTAATTCAGATAGCAATTGATAAAAACCAGTCATTTGCATGCCGCTTTGTTCAAATAATGAAGGCGCAAAGTAAAAAGGACTTGTAACTGCATCATGTATGTTTCTTTCGCTAAGTTTTCCTTGATTGTCATACATTAAGAATTCCGTTTGGTGTATTTTTACTTCATCGTTAGCCGATTTGATCTCATCTGAGTAAATACTAGGCAAATGATCACCCCAAAAAACAACTAATGTCCGTCTTTTGAGCTCCTTCAATGAACTTGTAAATTGTTTCAATGCTTCACTGCTATAGGCAACATCTTGCATGTAGCTATCGATTGCTTTTTTGTTTCCTAAACTTTGTGAAGAGTAATCTGAGCTCTTGTATTTATCGCTATATGGCATATGCGTTTGCATCGTTACCAAATGAACGAATTGCGGCTTTTGATCCTCTTTTAATAAATCGAATACTTCTTTATATGCCGACTCATCAGAAATATAAGGATTATTTTCAAGTGTTTCTGTGTATTTCATCGTATCTTCACTGATAAATTGATCGAAGCCCATCGTCTGATAGACATCTTTACGCTTATACATCGATGTATTATAAGGATGAATCGCGGTTGTTTGATAGTCCTGCTGATTCAATAACGAAACAATCGACGGAACTTCCTTCATTTTAGGGATCAGCATTGTGTATGGCGTTGTCAGTTGAGGATTGAATAATTCCATGGAGAAACTGGTCAGTGCCTCAAATTCAATATTCGCTGTTCCCCCACCATAATTCTGCGAGAGCATTTGACCACTATAGGTTGTTTTTGCAATATCATAATACTCTTTTAAAGGATCTTTATTGACGGTCACACCGTTTAAATTTTGCGGATTTGAAAAACTTTCACTCATCACAAAAATAATATTTGGCTTTTCTTCAGATAAACTGTTTGTTGCTTGAGCTGTTTTTGTGTATTTAGCCGTAATGTCTTCGATAGTCTTTTGGGAGTAGCTTTTTGGTTTGTCCATGGCCTCAACTTTTAAGTTATACAAAAATCCACCCATAAATCCAGTATTGTAATAATTCATTTTTTGACTATAGGGAATCCATAACGCTGTTTTGTTATAGGCTTTTCTTAATAAATTATTTGGGTTGTTAAAATCGCTGACATACAACAATAATGCTACTGTGATAACTATGCCTGAGATTCTTACGATCTGCCATTTTTTCGATAACAGACGGCTTTTATAAATGGCTCTGCCGAAAAAGAACAAACCGATTGCTGCAATCAATATAATAATAACAAAAGGAATCGTTCCAATCATTTCTCTTAATAAACCAAACTCCGTAATCATTTTTAAATCATCTGGATAAATCGGCTCAGTTCGGTAAAACATTTTTTGATAATCGGCAAAGCCTAAAATTCCGATCGTAATTGCATACAGGACACTTCCAAGTATTAGTGAACCTGCCACACTACATAGAAATAGTAAAAATAGCAACAAGACTAGACTACCTAAAATAAATTTTTCAGTATGCCAAGAAAAAGCAAATTTAGCTACTAAATCAAATGATAATTCGTTTTGACACCACTGTAAGTATAAGTTGCTGATAAAAACCAACAAAATCATTCCAACTATGATCAATGAATACTTAATTGGCTTTTTTTTGAATAATTGTAATTTTTTCTTCACAAATGCTCTCCCTTTTCTTCTTCCTAAACTCACTCTTTAATATTCTATGCTTAGTCTAAAAAAAAGTAAAGTACCCTATTTAGGCAACTTTACTTTTAGGATGAAGCTATTTCGTTCATTTGATTCATCTTTTTGCTGCTTTAAAGATTTCTTCGATCAGAACCATCACTTGACGGACTTCTTCATTTTTAACTACGGGTTCTGCTTGTTCTCTAACAACTTTATAAAAATTTTTATAAAACGTATCATATTCTGCAGAAACCTTTGGCAATGGTACTGTCTCGGTTGCTTCTTCTGATGGTGGTGCCATGGTTTTAGTCAAACCAACGCCTGCTTGAATTGGTTTTGGTGCTTGGATATTTTTCTTGCCTGAATCAACGATCATCTCACCAGAAAGATCCCAATCTTGGATGACGGCTGTTCCTTGGGTTCCTTTTAAATACCAGCGAGGTAATTTTGTATAATTAGTTGTCCCAACTTCGATAATTGCTCGGATGCCATTTTCAAAAATAATATACGTGATAAATCCATCATCCACCTCATCGCCAAGAATATAGCTTAAATCGGCAGATACTTTTTCGATTCGGCTATCCACTAAAAATAATAGTTGATCTAATAAATGGACACCCCAATCTAAAAGCATACCACCGCCATGTTTTAACTCATGACGCCAATCACCCGGGATGCCATTCGCTCCTTGAACCCGTGATTCGATTTGGAATAATTCTCCGATTTGTTGTATTTTGTATAATTCTCGTGTGATCAAAAAATCAGGGTCCCAGCGTCGGTTTTGATGAACCATAAAGGTTTGACCTGTCTCTTTAGCGACCTTTAGCACTTCGTCCAATTCTTCTACATTCATGGTGACTGGTTTTTCACAGACAACATGTTTTCCAGCTTTCAATGCTTGGACCGCTAGATCTTTATGTGAATCATTTGGCGTAGCGATCAACACTGCTTCGATCGTTTCATCGGTTAGGACATCTTCTAGTGAATGGTAAATTTTATGCTTGTGTTGACTGGAAATTTTTTGACGTTCGCCTGAAATATCGTAGGTTCCAACGACATGGATTCGTTCGTTTTCATTAGGCATAATATTATGGATATGGTATGATCCCATACCGCCATAGCCGATTACGGCAAAATTGATTGCTGTCATTTTTTGAGTCCTTTCTATAGTAGAATGTGAATGGTCTTGGGTAGTGAAAGAGTAGATTAGAAACAGTTGCGTTCTTCTCTTTGACGTCTAGCTTTGCAGGCTAGACTTTTCGACAGTAGATAAGAAAAATCCGCGATAAAAAGCATCGCTATATTTTTCTCATTCTACTGCTCAAAGTCTGAGCAGCCTACTCAGCTTTTGTTTCATCCAGCTTCACGAAGCAGCTCTCCAGGAAAATAGACAATCTTCATATGGAACAAAAAGCGTTCCACATTCAGATTCCTAATTGCTGTAAAACACAGTGAATGCAATGAACTGATGTTGCTCAGTACCTACTTGGTTTCTTGAGAGCTAAACGCTTCGTTCAGCTTTGCTGTGAACCACGAGGAACACAGTGAGTCGATGTTGAACAGTACAAGGCTACTTATGGAGCGTTGTTTCCTTAATTATACCCACCACATTTCCGCAGGTTGTTTTTTAATCATAATACTTTTCAAATTAGTAATCGCTCTGTTTAAGCCTTCTTCTGTTGACATGATCGGGTCTTCATGTTCAATACTTAAAACATAATCGTATCCATAAATTCTAAGTGCGCTAATAATGTCTGACCAAACTTTTAAATCATGACCGCATCCAACTGAGCGGAACGTCCACGCACGGGTTTTGACATTCCCATATGGCTGCATATCCGTTAACCCGTGCATATTGATATTGTCTTGATCTAAATACGTATCTTTTGCGTGGAAATGATGAATTGCACCCGCTTCACCTAAAATTTTCACTGCTGCAACTGGATCGATGCCTTGCCACCATAAATGACTTGGATCTAAATTACAGCCGATTGCTTTGCCTGTTGCTTCACGGAGTTTTAACATCGTATAAGGTGTATGACATAAGAAACCGCCATGCAATTCGATGCCGATTTTCACTCCAGCATCTTCTGCGATGGTATTGATATTTTTCCAGTAAGGGATCAATTTCTTTTCCCATTGGTAATTGTAGTTATCATCGTATTCTGTCGGCCAAGGTAAAACGGGCCAATTGACTTGTGTGTCGGTTGGGTTTCCTCCTGAGACACCAGAAAAGCCATTGACGACTGATACGTTCATTAAAGAAGCTAGTTTGATCGTTTTTTGCAATAGTTGATCTGCTTCTTGGGCCGTTTCTTTTAGTGGAGAAATAGGATTATTATGACAGCTTAATGCACTGATCGTTAAGCCTTTGTCCTCAAGTTTCGCTAAATACTCTTTTCTCGCATCTGAACTTGCTAATAGTTTATCGATATCTAAATGAGCATTTCCTGGCGAGCCGCCTGTGCCGATTTCAACTGCTTCTAGTCCTGCTTTTGAGACTGTATCGATCATTTCTTCAAAGCTTAAATTATTGAATAATGGAGTAAATACACCTAATTTCATTGTTCATTTCCTTTCTTGTTTGCAATAGATTCTAAAGGTTCATGGTGCCCGTAATTTGGATAAGCATTTTGCGTTGGTTGACACCAGCGGATACCGTTTTTGATTACTTTTTGGATTTCTTTATTATAATAAGAAGGATACGTTTCATGACCTGGCTGAAAATAAAAGATCTTTCCGTTGCCGCGATGGTAGGTACAACCACTGCGAAAGACTTCTCCGCCTGGATACCAACTGATAAAAATCAAGTCATCTGGTGTGGGAATATCAAAATGTTCGCCGTACATTTCTTCTTTTTCAAGCTCTATATACTCACCGATTCCTTCAACAATGGGGTGGCTTGGCGCTACAGTCCAGATGCGGCAATGTTCTTGTGCTTCTCGCCATTTTAAATCGCACGATGTGCCCATTAGTTTCATGAAAATTTTTGACATATGACCTGAATGAAGGACGACTAAGCCCATCCCTTCCAACACACATTGATAGACGCGTTGCACAATCTCATCAGAAACTTCTTGGTGGGCAACATGTCCCCACCAAATCAAGACATCGGTATTTGCTAGAACTTCTTCTGTTAAGCCATGCTCTGGTTCATCTAAGGTAGCGGTTCGTACTGAAAAATCATCTTCTTTTAAAAATTGTGCGATTTGTTGATGAATGCCATCTGGGTAAACCTTTTTTACAGCTTCATCTGTTTTTTCATGACGGAATTCATTCCAGACTGTGACTTGGATCATCGTTTTTTCCCCCTAATTTAAAAGCTGAATGAGCCGTTTAGCATCGACGAAAAATAGGAAAATATGACTGTGATGTTTTTTGTCACATTCATATTTTATCTTTTTTTACGAGATGCTGGCTCATGAAGCTAGATAATCTTGAGTTAATTGAAAAATACAGGTTGATTCGTTTCGGATGCTTTGTAAATTGCTTCAAGAATTTCTGTCACAACCAAGGCTTGTTCTGGTTTAACAACAGGTTCTGTATCATTGATAATTGCATCAATCCATGATTGTGCTTCTAACACTTCCGGCTTGTCGCCGGCTCCATCATAAAAATCAACACCGCCTGGTTCTAATTCGATTTTCTTTTCAAAAAGCGTACTGTGATCTTCTCCGTTGATCGTCAATCCATCATTCATATCAGCTCCGCCCTTCGTACCGTGAAGAGTTGTTTTTGCTTCTTTTACATCCAAACTATTCAATGCCCAGCTAGATTCTAAAAAGATTGTCGCGCCATTTTCCATCATGATAAAGCCGAATGCTGAATCTTCAACAGTGAATTTTTCAGGATTCCAAGAGCCCCAAGCATTGGCTGCATTTTCTGTTTCAGACAATTTATGATACGCTTTTCCTACAACATATTTGGGTTTATAATTGTCCATCATCCATAGCGTCAGATCCAGCGCATGAGTCCCGATATCGATCAACGGTCCGCCACCTTGGGCTTCTTCATCAAGGAAAACACCCCAAGTTGGCACTGCACGACGGCGAATGGCATGGGCTTTCGCAAAGTAAATATCCCCTAACTCGCCTTCATCACAGACTTCATGTAAATAGGTCGCATCTTTTCTAAAACGATTTTGATAACCGATCGTTAATTTTTTTCCTGTTTTATTTGCGGCTTCGATCATACTCCGTGCTTCAGCGGATGTTTTTGCCATTGGTTTTTCGCACATCACATGACAATCCGCTTCCATTGCTGCAATCGATAATTCCGCATGGGTGCTGTTTGGTGTACAAACATGAACAACATCCAAGTCCATTTCTTCAAGCATTTCTTGGTAATTGGTAAATGTCTTAGCTGTTAATGTCCCATAATGCATCTTCGCTTCTTCTGCCCGCTCACTGATTAAATCACAAAAAGCAACTAACTCCACTTCCTTAACCTGTGCAAGTGCTGGTAAATGTTTCCCATTCGCAATCCCGCCGCAACCAATAATTCCTACTTTCAACGTCATCAAAAAACCTCCAGTAATCTACTCATATTATTTTGTGGAAAAATAAAACGGTTCCACTTCTACACTATTACTATACAAAATTATGAAAGAGCTTTCTTCCTAGATTCCAGTTGAAAAGTTCCTGGATATTGCTGTTCATCACTGCGACTGGCTTCGCCAGAGCAGATGATGAACAGTACAAGGCGACTAAAAGGAGCGTTGTCTCCTTACTTGCGAATCACTCGACTGGCTTTGCCAGAGCTGATGTTGAACAGTACAAGGCGACCTAAGGGAGCGAAGTTTCCTTACTTGCGAATCACCAAACGCCTCACATAAAACTGACTTTAGACAGCGCTTAGCAATCTAAAGGAGAAAGGTTTCAATCACTCCAAATTAGCCACACCATAGAAATGGGACAGCTTAAATCAAAACAACTTTACAATCCTAATAATCTCAACAAAAACAAAAAAGCCCTTCCCTTCTATACTAAAAAGGAAGAACTTCATTTTCTCATTCGATTAGTAAAACACTTACCCAACACTACCAGAAGCCATCACTCGATGTCTTTGTTCCCGTTTATATTGCTGAATAATTTTTAATGCGCGTTTTCTTGTTTTTCGGTTCGTACACTTCAATCTTCTGCGTGCACTTGAAAGATCTTGTTTCTCCATCCTATCACCTCTTTGCGTCTATTTGTCGGTTACTAGTTAATCATTACCAGCTTGCTTTGTGTACACCAGGAATTTGTCCTTGATGCGCTAATGTTCTAAAATTGATTCTAGACATACCGAATTTACGCATGTATGCTCTTGGTCGTCCATCGATCAAATCACGGTTTTTCAAGCGATTTGGATTGGAATCTTTTGGTAATTTTGCTAAAGCTGCATAGTCTTTATTTGCTTTTAACTCAATGCGTTGTTCAGCATATTTTTCGATTAATGCTTGTTGCTGTTTTGCTTTGGCGATTTTTGATTTTTTAGCCATTTTTCCTTTCACCTCTTTCTAAATCGTAATCATTACTCTTTGATGGTGATAAGAATAACATCAAATAAAAGAAAATGCAAGTTTTCATCATAAAAAAAAGCCCTCAGTTTCGGGCTCTTCTGTTTGTTCTATTTTATATCTAACATGTATCCTTTAGAACGAACGGTTTTGATGAATCTTGGATTGGTTACACTTATTTCGATTTTATTTCGTAAATGGAACATAATATTGGCGACTCGATAGTTTTTATCTTCAACATTCATTTCAGAATTCCATAATTTTTCTTTAAGCTCATTATAAGAAATCGTTTGTCCTGGACTATTGTATAACATCTCTAATGCATTATATTCTTTTTTAGTCAAAGCCACCTCTATTATTCCATCGATCAGCACACTTAAATTTCTAGGGATTAACTCTATTTCTTTTTGCTTAGATGAGGTCGATGTCTTCGTTGATAGAGGGCTACTTTTATTTGAATAATGGCTAAGTAAATTCGTTAACGTATAGTAAAGTTCCTCTGCTTCCATCTTCATAGAAAAACAGGCTTGTGCTCCTAGTTGTAGATAGACAATGTTTGAACGAGACTCATCGATTGCTGATAATAAATAAATAGGTACGTTTACATTTTTTTTTAGTTCCATTAACCAAAAACAAGCCTCAGACATATTATCTTCACATATAATAATAGCATCAAAATTCTCTTGATACACGAATTGTTCTCTTATATTGATTTCCGATAAACTCCAGCCTTTAGCTGTCAAAAAATTTAAATGAGCATTTACCTCTTGTTCTTTTTCTATCAAGTATCCAATCGTATACATGATTTGCCCTCCCCATTCCTGATAAAATATATTTTTGGTTTAAATAATAACGAAACAACAACTCGAAATTATATTCTTTTTTTACCGATTTTTCATTTCATTATATGTATAATACTCTTAATCAAAGATAAAAAAAACAACAAGAATGCGCTTTCTAATCACAATTATATTTTTTAAAAAAAGACCTAAAGAAATAATTCTCTAGGCTTTTCATGATTTTGTATATTTTATTTTGAAATTGCAATAGCATTGTATTAATGCCCTATCCAAACTGAGATAAATGGATTAATTAAATAAAATATTTCAGTTTCTTTTTTCCAGCAACTCAATTATTACCCTGTTGGCGCGTCAACTATCTGCCATTCAAGCTTTCCAGCATATGCATCTTTATAATTACCAGTGTTCCCCTGTTTATAAAATAACCCCTGCTTGTCATTCCAATCTTTTGATACATCAATCGTACCTGTTGCTGGATCGCTCTTTCCACTTTCGATTGTTTTAAAAGAATTATCAGCTGGAATAGCTACTGTTGATCCAGTTGCTGATTTATAATAGAAACTCCCCGACATTGTTCTCGTTACACTTTTTAGTTCACTAGCTTTAACTTTTAATTGCCATTTGCTATTTAAACGATTATCAAAAATGCTTAGAGTATCTTTACTTGAAATTTTTATTGGTTCATAGTCCAACTCACCTAATTTTAGATCCAAGGATAAATTTTTTGGCACCCCGCTTAGTTTATATTCGCGAAGTTTTGTTTCAAATTCAGTGATATTATTTGGATTTTTATCTGCATTGTCCATCACAACTTGGTAAATTTCACCAGAGTCAACTTTTATTTCTTTAGTCTTTACTGCTAGCCCATCATACAATATTTTGCCACTCTTCTTGTGGATGATTTTGAAGGTATGTCCCGAATATAGTTCAACATTTGTCATATTCTTTTTTTGTGCCTGTAGGTTAAGAAAACCTCTATCAGTAGGATCAAATGGTTTTATAGTTGTTCCATTACTTGTAATTGCTAGATTTATATTACTAGTCAAAGATAAGCTGTCCGTTCCTACAACAAACGATTGTTTATACTGTGCTACCTTACTAATAAAACTTGGGCTTTTATTTTCATTATACGTTAGCTGAGTTTCTCCTATATCAAAGTTTGAAAATGGACCTAAATCAAATAATGGAATGCTGCCAATCAATTGATTTTTATTTAGATAAACCTGCTTTAGTGTAGCTAATTTCTCTAATCCTGGGGGAACCGTTCCACTCAAGTTATTATCACCCAGAGTCAGCGACTCAAGATTTTCTAATTTAGATAACGATCTAGGAATCTCTCCAGAAAAAGTATTACCAAATATTGATAGTTTTTTCAGTTTGGATAGTTGCCCTAATTCTTCTGGTAACGTTCCAATTAGACGTTTACTTCCCAAATCTATTACTTCTAAATTTTTAAGTGAAGCAATTGTTTTTGGAATGTGTTGTCCGTTAAAATCTGCTCCTGTTCGATTGACGATTGATTTAATTTCTAATAAGTCTCGCATATAGAGATTAACATCAATCTTCTTTCCTTTGCTCGCAAATTGTTTATTTATTTCATTAATTAGCCATGCTTGATTTTCAAAATACTCTGAAGTAATTGGTTCAGACACAACAGTCACTTTGGCAATAAATTCCTGCTCTACATTCAATAATGTGCTTTTTAGTATGAATGGAACATCAATTGGGCCTAAAGTATCAAATTTCAGTTGATTATTTTTTACGATTATTTTTGCACTATCATTAGGAAAGTTGCTTGATATATTATCAACAAATTCAGATATACCATAATCACTAATCGTAGAATCTAAGTTTACTTTGCCTTTTAAATCTGTCGCTTTTAGCTCTAAAGGATATGAGACAGTAACATTTTTAAAAAAATCTGCCTCCGTAGATTCAATAATACTTTGATTTGCTGGATTTATACTTTTAGATTTGCTATGAATTGGAAAGACATACTCAAAATTTTTACTATTGGACTGATGATGTGCCATTGTTTGTTTCGTGTTATAATCGATTTTACTAGTAAATTCTATGTTAAGATAACTATTTTTCTTCTCAGCGTCAGCATGATATTTCATTAAGAAAGTGTTACTAAAAATAAATTTCCCATTTTTATATTCATACTCATTGCGATTAATTTTCTTATCTTCGAAAGTAATATCTGGTTCTGTTAAACTTAAATCCGCCGTCTCTTTAGAATAATCTAAAACTAATTCTTGTGGAAAGTAGACATCTAGTGCTTGATACGGTAGATTCTGTTTTATTGTAAAATCTAACTGTCCTTTTTTATTATCAACATATTCCAGTTTAACATTGCTATAACTTTGTGCGCTAAAGTTCTCTACATTCGGATCAAAAAGTAAAAAATTTGTAGCGTACGGTGGATTCTCATCAGGATTATATAGACCGATAGCTATTGATTCACTTGCATCACTATATACACTAATACTGTTAATACTTGCCGGACCTTCACCGCCACCTTTAACATTTTGTTGAACAAAGTGAGTAGCAGAATCAGCTTTACTAGGCTTTCTATACAAACCAGCTAATCCCAAATCCCCTTCCTTCATAATAAATTTTGAATTCGGTGAAAACAAAGTCGCTGATCTATTTTTGCCGTCTGGTATTTTCTTATAACGGTCAGTAATATCAACAGGAAAGAGTACTTTTAATCCTGGTATGTTTTCTTTGGTTATTTGTTCAATCACGTGATAACTAATGTCATATGACTGTTGAATATTATTCGTGACACTATACTCTAATGGAGATATATTACGATCATTCTTTAGCCTCAAAAAAGATCTGTTACTTGCCTCAACCTTCATTACAATTTCTAATGCTTTGCCTTTATAAACACCTATATTTTTTACATGGATTATATCACCTTTATCCAAAGAATAACTACCCCTATCAGGTACTTTCCCAGCCACTGAGACATCTGCAAAAATATCACTTCCAAAATAGCCTAAGGTCACAGCATCACCAATATAAAATTCATCTTTAACCACTTGATTACTTGAATTTAAAATGTAGCCGTTAGCAATCCCATTATTATTCAAAAGATATTCTTTTGTCCTGAGATTATTTTGTGAAAGACCAAAATCATTCCCCCAGCCCCAAATACTTACAGAATCAAGTGCATATGTGTATTCAGGTACGCCAAATAAAAACAACAGATTTAATACAATGCCTATACTATACAAACATATTTTTTTCAAAAAACCACTCCTTTACTAAGCATTGGCAATTATAGGAATGAATGACACGATAAAATTAAATAGTATTCTTCTATCACCATACGTTCTTTTCCGCTTTAAGCTCTTTATAAAAATGAACATCTTAACTAATTTTTTAAATTATAGTCTTTCTACTATTACGGTAAGGAATTAACAATCATTTCATTTATGAATAGATGTAACGATTATTGAATTATTTATCCTCTTGTTTGTTTTCAACGAATCTGTTTATTAATTAAAATGAACTTACTTTTTACGACGCCACAGCAAAAATATAACTATCAACAAGAAAAATAGAACCGAACAAACTAATACAATAATAATTGTTTGGAAATTATTATTTGGCTTAGTCTCAATTTCAACAGCTTCTTCATTTAATCGCATCGCATCTTCTTCTGAAATTCTGAATTTTTTTGTGAATTTCCATTCGCCATTTTTTGAATTTGCACTAATTTCTAATTCATAACTACCTGCTGTCAATTCTTGGTTTTCTAATGAAATTGGAAAATCAAAGTTAGAATTAGGTGCCATCGCCATTTCTGATTTTTCTGCTTCATAGATTACCTTTTTTGACCCATTTTTTCTAATTTTGGCTTTTAGCGTTAATTCACTAACAAAATTAGGCTTAGTGTTTTGGATATTTGCAGTAATTGCTGTGCGATAATTGAATAAATCAGCTTTAACTGCATTTAGTTTGAGTTCGGGTTTAATTTTATCCAAACTCTCTCTTAATTGAATGCCAATCACAACTGAGAAGACATTCTTGATTTGAACATCATTTTTCTTTGATACTGAATCTTCTTTGCTATCGTTTGCTTCATCATATATATTAAAGCCTCCGACTATTTTTCCTTCAAACGCTTTTTTTGGCATTTTCAAACTAAAAGTAACTCTTTTGGTTTCTTTCGGTGCAAGTGAAACTTTTTGCTTTCCAGAAATCAATCTAGTAATTGGGTAAACCAACGTTGAATCATTTTTTTCTGGTTCAATGCTGTACTCTAATTCTCCATTTTGGTTCGTTGTGCCCATATATGGTTCTACCGCTAAATTTAATGTTTCTGAACTGCTACTTTTAAGTTCTAATTCTACATTTTGCTTTTGTCCTGGTGTCATTTTCAAATCAAAATAAGTTTTACTTTTATCAATTTGATTTTCTGGAATAATTGCTTTTGCTGAATAGCCCATGCCATCAGCAGCTGCTGCTTCGCCTACGTAAAAGAATGCAACAAGCAACAGTGCTCCAAAACAGCACTTTATCGTTTTAAAAAATGTCATTAATTACTCTCCATCTAGTTTTCTGTATTTGGAACATCCGCTAATTGCCAAAAAATGGTGGCAGTATAATCTCTTCCAGCCTTGGCTGCACCAGGTAAAACGTCTAATGTTATATAGTCATTTACCATTTTTTCACTTTTCCATCTGGTTGCCCAAACTCCTTGACCAGTGTTTTTATCAGCCGACATTACTTTTTGTTGATATTTATTTAGTGAAACAGAATGACTTTTGGGAGGTGCTGCATATTCAGAGTTGTATTCCTGAATATCACCTTTGTTTAAAGATAAACTAGCTCCACTTAATAAGTATTTTTTTTGATTATCTGTTGTCGGCTCAGAGACAAAATTAGATATTTTTGCATACAATGTCCAACCACCCAGACTTCCCCTTAAGTCTGATATTTGAATATATGGATTAGAATTGATTGCTTTTTCTTCTTGGTACAACCCACTTCTAACAACTTTACCGAAACTAAAATTCGGTACTCGATCAATTTTCAACAACCCAGAACTGTTCGTACCGTTATTGGTTGGATCTTCTGGATCTTGACCAAATAATGGCGGTACAGGATTTTCTTTCCCCTCGATAACTACAGCATCAACATCCGCTTTCAAAGCATCCGTGGTTACTGCTAAACTTGTTTTACCATCGTAGACTATTAATAAGAAAGCACCCGCCAAAGCTACTTTTAAGCATGTTGATTTCACTATTATCTATCCTTCCATATTTGATATAATAATTAAATTTTTCTTCCAATTTAGTTAGGTGTATTTGTTAATCTCCAATTTAATTTTCCAATATAAGATGCTTTACGTGCAGTATTAGGAATAGATAACTGAACCCCAGTCGTTCTCGTTGATTCTTGATTTTCTGCGAAACGTTCGAAAATATTTGTATATCGTCCCATTCCCTTACCCTCATCAGCTTTAAAAACTATGCTAGATAGCTCGCCAGATATAGTTGCTTTTTGTCCAGTTGGCGTATTTTCAGGACGGATCGACGCACTTTTTGATGTAACTTCAGCCGTAGGAATAGTTAATTCCCAGCCTTTTAAATCTTCACCTTCATTTTCTTTATCTTTAATTTTAAATGAATCCATCGATACACTTACATTCCAACCAGTCCCATTTCCCGTTACATCTACAACTTCAATCCCATAAGCTTTATCTTTCGCGATTGTTGCTGATCTTGTTTCACCTAAAGGAACAGAAGGGTAATTAAAATCAGAAACTGCTTTAATAATAAATTCTCCATCTCGTGCTGGTTTTTCTGATATATCTTCTTCTGTCGGCCCTTCTCCTGTTCCTCCTTGAACATTTACAGTTACATCCGATTTTAACTCATCAGCATTGGCTACAGCTGGTAATAAAGCTGCTCCAAAAGTCATTGTTACTACGATACTTGCTATTATTTTTTTATTCATAAAATATTCCTCCAAAATGTTTTTTTCAACAGTTTACTACGATAACTTCCCTCAAAGATAAAGTAGTATTTATTATGTTTTTTTATTTTTTCGTGTATTCTATAAATATGTTAGATTGTATCTTCTAAAGACCAGCTAACAGTACCAGTAAATTGTTTACCGTTTGTTTCTTCTTTTTGACCAGCAGTTACAGCTAATTGTACATTTCTAATTTCAGAAGCAAAACCTTTTTTACCAGGTTTTGTACCAACTAAAATATCTGAACTACCATTTTCGCCAGCTTTAAGAGTTACTTTAGTTACGCCTTTAACTTTTTCTTCAGTGTATTTTGTTAATGCTGGTAAAGCCTCAATAGTATTTGGTAATTTACCAGTTTCTGCATCTCTTTGATCATCTAAACTAAATGTTGAGATATTTGCTGAATTCATTGTCATAGTAGCTTCTAATTTTTTAGTTGCATCAGTTGTACTTACAAGTGGTGATAATTTAGCATTCAATTTCCAGTTTGTTTGATCTTTGTCATCACGATCTTCGTATACTGCGATGTATTGTTTACCTGCAACTTGTTGGTAATAAACAGAGCTAAGTGCGCTTGCTTCATTTTCAGTACCAAATTTGAAAGCAGTTGGCTTGTTGATTAAGCTCAAAGCTTCATCATAAGGTCCAGGGATAATTGTATTAGGATCATCATTGCTAAATCCAATACCTACTCCTGTATTTGCTTCTCTATCTGCAGCTTGTGCAGCTTGTGGTAATAATACCGCCCCAATTGATAAACCTAAAACTAATGTTCCTAATACTTTTTTATTCATGATTTTCTCCTAACGTATTTTATATTTGAGGAAGTTATCATAGTAAACTGTTGAAATAGCATAATGTAATTATGTTAAATTAAAGATGTTTATTTGTTTTTGAATATAGATAAATGCATAAATCATCAAAAGGAAACAGGTAATCGATACAGCTAATAATAGCCAATTTATCAATATTTTTGATTTTTTCAATTTTAATTTTTTTAATAAAATACTGTCTCGATTTAAGGAGAAAAGGAACATTCCTAAAGAAATTGTGCCACATGCTCCTAATATATAAAGCCAAATATAGACTCTCATAAAATTATTCTCCTTCGTTTAAACTCAAGTATCTCTGTTATTTTCAAATTTATTACTCACTGCTCACCTTGATTTGTTTATCTAAAATAATCGCAAAGCTGATTACAATCAGAATCATCCCGCTGATCAATAATGATAACTGCTTCACCGTTTCTCCAGTATTTGGTAATTTAACCCGATTATTGATTGGTTTAGGTTTGTCAGCTGTAAGGGTGTTATCATGTGGGGCTGGCGTATCGTCTTCCATTTTTTTAAACGTGATGCCAACATCTGCTTCACCTGTTTGATTCGCCGATACTGTTGGCGCAAAAAAGGTGGTTAGACTGAAAAAGAGTATTATTGAGATTAATTGTTTTTTTCTTATTTTGTTATGCCCTGGATTCACTAGTTTCACTCCTTCATTTGTCTGTTCTTTTTACTTTTCCCTTGTTCTACTTCCTTTCTTTTCGCTTGTTTTACTTTTCTTCTCTTGGTACGTTCACGAATCATTTTTTTCCAGCGTTTATTTCTAACAGTCAAAATGACAACGACTAATACAAGCGAACTAATCGCTAACCCAACGACATAAGGTAGCCAATCAGGTGATTCTATTTTGAACACTGTTTCTTCATTCATTTTTTTTGCTTTTTCAGCTGAAACACTGAAGTCTTTTTGCCATTTCCAATCTTCTTCATCATTTTGAGCATGAACATTTAAGGTATATTCACCTGGATCAATAGCGTCTACTCCCCAATCTACTGAAAATTCATATGTGCTATTAGGGGCCATCCGAGCGTTTTCTACTGTTTGTTTTTTTAGAACTGTGTCTGAGCCTTTCTTGGTTACCGTCGCTTCAATTTTTAAATTATCAGCTATTTTTGGTTCTGGATTATGTATAACAGCGGCTACTTGTTTACGACCTAATTTCAACCCAAGTTTGGCTGATATCAGTTCTAGTTTTTTAGCATTTTCATATTCTTCCCCTGTTTCAGTTGTAATCAAACCAATTTTGTATTGGTATTTACTAGAGATCGTTTGTGTTTTGGTTTGTTCTTTGTCTTCTACTGTTTGAAAAACAACAGCACCTAGCTTGATTCCTGTATAACTTTCTTTTGGTGGTATCACAGATAATTCAACCACTTTTTCTTGAAAGTTTTCTAATGTGATTTCAGGCTCATCAATTTTGACAAATTCTGTTAATGGATGTTTTAAGCTTTCATCTAAATCTTTTGTCGGTTCGTCATACTCAATATTTCCTGTTGAACCTGTTGTCCCGTTGGCAATAAATGCTTTTATTTTAATAGGATCTTTTTGAGTTGATTTGACTTTGACTTTCAATACTTGTGTCTCATCAGGTTGCGTTTCTATAAAGAAATAAGATTTATTGGTTTCGATTTGAGTATCTGGTCTAATTGCTTGAACAACAAAGCCTAATGGATCTGGTTCTTTATCGGCAGCAACTGAATGAATCGGTGAGAAAACGAACAGAATAAAAGTAACGAAAACATATTTAACGTATTTTTTGATTTTGTTTAATTGCACAATCATTTTAACTTCCTTTCTAAACATAAAAACTACATGGGCTCATTTGATCTTGCATTGAAAAATAGCTTGTTTTTATTTAAGCCGTTCGTATTTGTTTATCAATGAACTCATTCATAGTACAATTACCTAATAACAAATAAAACAACAAGTAAGCGCTACCAAGTTACATTTAACTTTTTTATGTATAAATTTTATTTTTATTCAATCAAAAAATAGCAAGTAAGCGCTATCTCGTTACATATACAGCCTTTTTCATTTTTAATCTATAAAGACCTTTCTTTTTCTATCATTCTATTCTAGAATATATTAAAAATATTTTTAAATTTATTTATTTATTTCAAGGAGGATAATAATGACACATACTACAACAATTTATGTGGTTGAAGATGATAATCTTTATAGGAAACGAATTATTCATTATATTGAAAATTATCATTCAAACACTTTTAACTACAACTTGTCTCCTTTAGATAATCACTTACTTTTTATGGAAGATATTCCAACATTGACTATTTCTGATAATGATATTTTCTTTTTAGATATTGATTTGAAAACACAATATTCGGGGATTGATTTAGCGAAGCAAATTCGAAAAATTAATACAAAATGTACTATTATTTTTCTGACTAGTTTTGAAGACAAAGCAATTTCGATCATCAATAGTGATATTTTTCCACTTGGCTATCTTGTAAAAAATCCAGTCGACTCAACTGAGTTGAAAGCAACCATTGAAACTGTTCTTATGAAGGTTGAAAGTCTAACTAAATCAGCTTGGAGGCAAGATCAAGATATTACAACATTTATGAATGGTTACGAGTCTATTTATATTAATTGTAAGGAAATTTTGTATATTGAATCGTTGAAAGGATTGAAAAGTCGGGTTCTGATCAAAACTCTTTCGGAAGAATTGATCATAGAAGGGAAAATTGGGAAAATCAAAAATAATTTGAAGCAACCTTACTTATTTTCATCGCTTCAGTCGTACATAATCAATCTTGAAAATATCTCAACCATTAACCGGAAAAATGGTACAATCACATTTGCTGGTGATCAGGATCTTTTTGTAGGAACTAGAATCATTGATAAAGTAAAAAAGGGGTTACAGGAGTATCATTATGTTAGATAGACCATTTTTCGTTTCATTACTAGCTCTCAATCTTTTGCAGTTGCTTTGGTTGTTTGCTTATAAAAAAATCCTGTCCTTTAAGGAAACAATGATACTAAGTACTATTTTAGCTATTCAGTTGATTATTGGCCTTTTTACAGATGATCACTTTATTGTCTTACTATTAATTCCTTTTTTTCTTCTACAATTTTTTTTTCACGTAAAGAAACTTCAAAATTGGGTGGTCCCAGCTTTATTTTTAAGTTTTGAGAATTCGATTGTTTTAGCCTCATGGCTTGTAACACTGGATCTTTGGGATATTTTACTTATCAACAATTGGATTTCTATTGAGACCTATTCAACCTATTTAAAGTTTTTTATTTTCCTGCAGCAATTCGTTTTTTATTTCCTATTACTTTACGCTAATTATTTAAATAAACGATTCAAAATAACAGCGACTATTCATTTGCTGCCTAAAAAATATCGTTTACTTTCTATTTTACTTTTATTTTTCTTAGCCATAACGGTTTGCCTACAACAATTGAGTGTTTCAGAAGGTTATTCCGCTCCATTTTTTTACAGTACTTTTATCATTATCTGTTTCACCGCATTTCTCAGCTGGAATATTCTACTTATTGTTAAACGTAAAAATGAGCAACAATATATTCATATTCTTAATGCAAAATACGAACAAGAAAGGGAAAAAATCAACCGTTCAAATGAGTTTCGCCATGATTATAAACAACTGTTGATCGGTCTGACTTCCTATTTAGAAATTAACGATACCCAAGAAGCGCTTCATTTACTCCATACGATTATTGATTATTCAAACTCACAGCTGACACCAAACATGTATAAAACGATTGCGGTGATCCATAATCCACCAATCCAAGGTCTGTTGACTAGTTTTCTCAAACGTTGTTCAGAAACAGATATTCAGTTAAAGATCCAAGTAACGGAAAAATTGACAGATATCGATATGAATATCGTTGACTTCATTCGCTGCTTTTCTATTGTATTAGATAATGCCTATGAAGCTGTTCAGGAGACAGAGCTCAAGCTGATTGAAATAGTGATTACTGGTGACCCGAATTTTGTAAAAATAGTCGTAAAAAATACCTATACCACGGATAAAGATATTTCACTACAATCCTTGCTACAAAATAATTTTTCAACAAAAGAAAACCACCAAGGAAAAGGGTTGCACATTCTAGCTAAACTGATCGATAATTATAAAAAAGCAAGTTACCAAATCGCAAAAAAAGAGCCTTTTTTCATTGTTAGTTTTTCAGTACCAAAGATGTCAGGACAACAGTTTATATCTAAATAAAAATGTAGGAAAATGAGTCTTGCACTCGTATTCCTACATTTTTTGTTTTTATTAGCTATTTAGTTAGAATTTATACCTTTAGTAACTAGTTATAAATTGTGACTTTTTAAACTTTTTGATATGATGAAACAAATTGACTCAAAGGAGTAAACATTTATGGAACCTTATTTAGCAACAGAATTATTTGCTATTAATTATCTCCAAATTGTCTGGGCACTACTTCATAAGAAATATATTGACACAAAACAATCCATTATACTATCTATTCTACTAGCTTCAATCATCTTGATTAGTTTTTTTATTAGAACATCTTTTATCTTTACTACATTATTTATCTTTTATACCGCTTTAGCTATTTTTATAATACGTTTTACAGGTAGTTGGATTTTGATGTCTTTAACACTTTTTTTGATTAAATCATTGGCAATGATTCCTTGGCTTTTTACATATGATCTAGTGAATTTTCTATTTCAACTAAACTATATTGATGTAGGTCAACGCCAAATGCTCGTGCCTTTATCATTAATTGGACAACAAATAATTCTGTTTTTATTGATTTTAATTGTCATAAAAGTTGATAAAACTTACTTGATTAGTGATTCTATTTTACATATTCCCAAAAGCTATAAATTTCAATCAATGATTGCTCTTTTTTTTCTTACAATTTTTTCTTTGCTTAAACAATTAGCAGGACAACATTTTTTTGTGGAGTCATTTCTTTACCTAACGTTTTTATTACTTACATTAAACTTGATTGTCTACACGACTACTTATTCATATAGTAAATACTATCAGCAACAATTAAAAAAGGAAGTACTCTTTGAACAATACAACCAAGAATTGGAAAAAATTACTGTTTCAGACGAATTTAGACATGATTATCGGAATATCTTGCTAAGTTTAGCGGATTATCTCGAACAAGATCAATCGCAAAAAGCGCTAACTTACATTGCCTCCATCACTGATTATTCAAAAGATGTTTTAGAAGAAGATCCGTATGCTGAACTTGGAAATATTTCTATTCCATCGGTTCAAGGACTGTTGCTTTATCTGATCGAGCATTGCGATACTCAACAGATAAAGCTTCGTCTAAATATCCCTAATAACATAGAAGAAAATGAGATCCAAATTCGTTTGATCGACTTTCTTCATTGTTTGTCTGTTCTATCTGAATACGCTATAAAAGAAAGCCAAAAAGGAGAAGAAAAAAATTTATATGTATTGATAAAAAAAGAAGAACATCAGCTTTATATTAATTTGACAAATGCAACTAGGCCTCAAGATAAGTTGAAAAAAACAGCTGAGAAATCAATAAATTCAAAAAAATTCTATAAAAAACATGGACTCACTTCTGTTGTAAAAACGATCCATCAATATGAGGGTGCTATTTTTTCCCTTCAATTTAATGAAGGCTATTTTTCAGTGATACTTGCTATACCAATTTTCCATCAAAAGACAGCAAGTAGAGTAAAATGACTTACTCTACTTGCTGTCTTTTATTCTATAATCATCTTCTGATACTTCAACGGTGAAATCCCCACCTGCTCTTTAAACACATGATGAAAGGTCTTCACACTAGCAAAACCAGATTTTTCAGCGACTTCGATCATAGGAACTTTTTCATTGGCTAAAATAAACTTTGCTTGATTAATACGATACTCAGTCAAAAAACTCATAAAAGTCGTACCCGTATTGGCTTTAAAAAAGCGTGTAAAATAATAAGAGCTAAACCCACTGTATTTTGCTATCTCCTCTAACGTAATTGATTCTTCATAATGATTTTCTACATAAGTAAAGATACGATCTAACTGTTCTAAGTTTTCTTTATACTTCATGGTAGAAGCTTTAGCACCTTTTTTGACTTCCATTTTCGTTTGAGGTAGTCTTCTATAGAATGTTGTGACCAGTTCAAACAACAAGCTAAACAGGGCATAACTCTTCCCAAGATGTTGATTCCCGTATTCCTCAAATAATTGCTGTAATAACTTCTTGATGTCTATCGCTAAAGATTTCGACCAGTTTGAACTGTGTTTTTCTCCTGTTTCAAATAATTCGATCAACGAACAATCATCCGCTGATTTTAACTGTTTCTCATTAAATATACTCAAATCAAACTGATAAACAATTCGTTCACTATCTGACGAAGCTAAAAAATAATGCGGTTCGCCACTGGCAAAAAAATAAATCTCTCCTTCTGCTACATGAACGATTTCGTCCCCAACGCCGATATTGACTGTTCCACGGATCGAGTATATGATTTCGATTTCTTTATGCCAATGAGGATAAACGATCGTCATCCCATCATTGATAAACGCTCTGAAAAGCAGGTTTTCTTCAAATTCTGGTCGTTCTAAATACACACTCATCTTTTGCCTCCGGTTAAACGTACTACTTCCACTTTACCAAATTTTTCTATTTTTACAATAAAAAATACACTGAATCATGGAGTGTTTAACCGCTTTAGAATCCTGTCAGATCATTCACTGGCAGAAGCCTTATCTTGATCACGCCAATAATATTCCGGGTCGCAATTAAGCCATAATGACGACTATCTGTCGCATAAGGGCGGTTATCGCCCAACACAAGACAGTACCCTTTGGGAATTGTTTTCGATCCATTCAACTCACCACTGAAAAAATTTTCTGTATAGTTTTTTCCGTTATACTGGCTTTCATTGATTTCGTCGACAATAAATTTTTCATCGACTGGCTTTCCATTGACTAATAAAAGATCTTTATTATATTGGATCGTCTCGTCAGGTAAGCCGATTACTCGTCGAACTTGCTGCTTTTCCCCAATTTTAAAAACGATTAAATCAAAACGTTTGGGTTGTTTCGTTCTTTTAGCCACAACTAAATCTCCATTGTGCAAAGCAGGCATCATCGCATAGCCTTGGACTCTTGTTCCTTTAAACCGAATCAGACTGACTATTAAAAGCAGTAATAACACACATAAACAGGCAATTAAAAGATCTTTGGTATAAGAAGAATTTGTTGTTTTTTTATTTTTTTTCATGTAAATCCCTACTTATTGCTCTTTACTTAATGCGGACTCATTCACTTTATAATAACTAAATGCGGCTTTTTCATAGGTTTCACTTTTCTTTATGTCTTCTAAAAAAGCATCGACTAATTGGGCATTTCCATAAAAATTATTGGTTTGTGTACTCGCGTTCATCCCTAGTTGTTTGACAACATTATAGTAGCGATTCAAGATCAGCTGGCCTTCTTCGGTATTGATCTTACTGGCTTTTTTTGTTCCTTGACTGGTCATAGAAGTAGCTAAATAGCGGATGTTTTGCTGAATTTTTGCTTCTTCTTCTTCGCCTGCTTTTGCTGTGATCAATTCTTTTTCAAAATCTCTGATTAAATAGTAACATTTGACCAGTGTATCAGAATCATCTGACGTAAGATTCATTGATTGATAATACGTAAGATAACTCGCACCACTGACCAATAAAACGGCTGAAATTAAAGAGATACTTAAGGAAATAAGTTGTTTTTTTCTAAACTTTTTTAGGTAGAGACGCTTTTGCGTAATGCGTCTATTTTTCTTTTTATTTTTACTTTTTCTTTTTGGCAGTTTTGTCAGCTTTTTTTGGGTTCTAATCGACTGAAACAAAAAATAACAAGCTAGGAAAAATAAAACGATTGCCACAGATATGCCACCAATAAATAGCTGATCTAAAATAGTCATTCTTTTCAGCCCCTAACGATCTTTTCGTTTATTTTTGGATTTATTTGGCAACTTCTTTCCATTTTGTCTTTTTTTTGAAGGAGTATTTGAATTTTTTGCCATTTTTCGTTTGCGCATCATGACAAGCACAATAAAAATCAACGCAATTCCTACTAGCAAGCCACCTGCAATTAACGCAATCAGCTGCCAGTTTATTCCTTTTTCTTGAACTAACCCGACATCTCGTTCATTAAATTTATCTGCCTCTTTTTGATCGATTGTAAATTCTTTATCCCACGCCCATTTTTCATTTCCAGACGTCACTAAGATTTTCGCTTTGTATTTGCCTGCGACCATTTTTTCACCATTCATACTAACTGGAAAATTGATAAATGTATTGGGTGCCATGCGCATTGCTGTTTGTTTGCGCTCATAAAGAATATTTTCTTTGTTTTTTTCGGTCACTTGTACTTCTACGGTCATGTCATTTAAATACGCTGCCTCTACATTTGAAAAATTGACGAAAATAGCATTACGCGCATTATCTTGATTGGCTTTCACACTGTTTAATGCTAAATTAGGTGAAGGAAGTTGGTCGTTTTCTTGTAATAACAAGCCAATGACATAGGCATACTGATTGATGATTTGTGAACCGCCTTTTTGATCTGCTTCTGCTCCCTGATTTGCCCGCATCAGCTGAATACCACCTGCAATAGTTCCCTCATACGTCGTTTCTGGCATCTGAATCGTCAGTTCAAGATCTTTTGTTTCTCCTGGATTTAGCTCAACTGTTTTGGGTCCTGTTACAATCTCTTTAAAATCAAATTTTAGCGAGGCATCATTTTCAATAGAAGAATCGCCATATTCGATCACGCCATTTTGATTGGTTTTTGCGCCATTCAAACTAACGTCGACCGTTAGTTTTTCTTTACCAGGATTGGATAAGGCAATTTTAATTACTTGATGATCATTAGGAGCCATTTTCAATTTGTAAAATCCGATATTTTCTTCTATTTGATTGTCAGGGAAAGAAACCTTATATGTAAACCCCGTTGCGCCACCTGGATCTTTTTCATTTGCATGTACTTTCTGAAGATTGCCTAAAAACATCATAGATATCAAGCTTAGTAGGCCTAAAAATAGAAGCCATTTTCTTTTTTTCATAATTCACCTCATAAAAATTTTCATTAATTGTTTCAGTATGTATACGAACTTCTAGCATTGCATCGAACATGGAAAAACAGTGATTGGGACATAACTCTACGAGTTACGA
>NZ_JXLC01000032.1:0-44079 GCF_001886225.1 Enterococcus silesiacus
CTACTATCACTGCATCCGCTGGTGTCGTAAAGGAGGTTGGTGTACTATCATTACCGCCGTTGGATGCTGTCGCTGTCAATGCCTCATTAGCTGTTGCGGAACCTTGTGGAATACTGATTTCAAAATTCCCGCCAGTTGCCGGTCCGGATGCAATTGTTGTTCCACTTGCATTTTTAATCGTAATCGTATCCCCTGCTGTCGCTGTACCAAATACAGTGTATCCGGTTGTAGAGCTACCTGTTGTATTCGTTACGACTGGTGGTGCTACAACTACTGCATTACCAGCGTAATAGATATCAGATATTCCATTAGCTGTATTGATCAAGCTAATATCAATGGCATCTGCTTTTATAACAGTGCCAACAAATCTAGCGTCTAAATTTTGCGTTAAGCTTGTAGGACTTACAACAGTTGTTGGGATATTGATCGTTGTAGCACCCAATACTGAAGCATCAGCTAATTGATTGACCCCAGCCCCTCCAATTCCTACTAGTGGTAAGGCGAGGTTAATCGCTGTATCTACAGTCCCTTTGACAGGAAGTAACGCGGCGTTGATAGCTGCTGCAACTACGTTACTAGTAATTCCACTACCAGACGCTTGTAAAGCATCAACTGCTGCTTTTAAATCTTGTAAAAGTGATGATACATTCTGTGCTAAAACTAAACCTAATCCATCATCAATACCCGCTTGAATATATTTACCATCAGGAGAAAGAACAGCATTCGAACTAAACTGTGCGCTACCAAAATTTTCAAGATTATTTAGAGCGTCTATTTTTTGATTAACTGCTGTTAAATTCAAGGTAACACCCGTTAAACTCCCTAGTGAACCATCAACAATATTAGTTAACAAATTCGATAAATTATTAACGGCATTCAATGTTCCAGTCAAAAACGTTAAGTCGCCGACCGTTAATGTCACATTTGTATTGATTTGTGCTACTCCGTTTGGAGAAACGCGTCCGTTTAATTCAGTTGGAATTGATAAAACAGCTTGCTTTGTTCCGCTCGTGATAACAGATCCCCCAACTAACTCACTTCCAGTTATAGAAAAGTTCACATTTTTTGATGTTCCATCAGCAGACCATCGAGTTCCCGCCGATGTACCGCTATCATTTGAAGTAGTGATATTTGAGAGAATTTCTGCATCTAAAATTGCAGCCGAAGCAGTAATTCCTCCTGGTAAATAAAATGATAATGGAATCGTCAACGGGGCAATAACTAAACTACTTGTCAACACTAATGATAATGCACGATACTTATTCTGTTTTTTTGAATTGGTAGTGCTTTTCTTTTTTTTCTTATCATCTTTCATGATTATCCTCCTCTTACGTTAAACTGATACCACATAACGAACAACTAGAAGCTTGTTAAAACCAATTGACACTCTCCTTTCATAACACGTGAGCAACACAAAAATTTATTTAAGCTTCTACCTTTGGATTTTATAACCTTTATAATATTTTTGGAAATGATACGAATCGAAAAAATTAATTTTATTTTAATTAACAAAGAAATAAAATTAATATAGACAAAAAAAAGAACATGAAACGTTGCATTATAAACATTTCTCGTTCTTGTATATACTAATGTTTTTTTAATCAAAATAATATTACACGCATCAAGAAAATTATACATATAATATACGTTTAGATACCGAAACGAAGGAAGCGTTATCATTTTATTCGGGAAAATATTTTAGAATAAAATAGATTTCAAGAACAAAGAATTTCGCCCGCTTTGTTCCTGAAATCTATTTAATAACCAACCGTTCTTTTATTTTGTGATGCTTTTTTCAATTAGCGGCTCACAAATTTTCTTATTCCAAAAGTCAATGAATGGACCTGTGAAAAAAGCGTTAATTACAGTACCAATACCAACGGGACCTCCAAAACAAAAGGCTATTATCACAAAAATAATATCTTGGATCACTCTCACTAAACGATACTGAGCTCCCGTACGTTCCACTATGATAGGAGCAATTGCATCATAAGGAGCGTTACCTACCTTAGCCGACATATAAAAAGATGCCCCAAAAGTAAAAATCAATACACCAAAGATAAGTAGTAGACTTTGGGAAAATAAATTGATTTTAATAGTGAAAAAACTTGTATAAACCCATGTATAAAAATCAATGAAAAAACCTGTAAGCACCATATTGATCACAGTTCCGATGCCTATATATTGTTTTCCAAAAATAAAAACCAAACCTAAAATAACCAGATTGATAATTAATTGATAAACACCTAGTGAAAGGTTTAACACAGAACCAATACCAATATTTGCGGCAGTATATGGATCCAAACCTACCTGACCTATCCTTAATGTCGCAGCGCCAAAAGCTAAAATTGCAACGCCAATCAAAGCATATAAGGAACGAATAATAAGCTCCCTTATTTTTATATTTCCTTTCATCCTATAACCTCTCATTCATGTTACTGACTAAAGCATCTCAAAAAAATGGCTAAAAGGCAAAGCTTTTCACTTTTCACAACAAAAAAACTATGACATAGCAAAACTAGAAACCAATTTTGCCATGTCATAGTTTAAATCTTAACTAACTTTTTTTGTCTCAGTTAAGTTTTTATTTTCCAGCGATATCTTTTAAAGCAGCTTGAGCTAATAAATTCAAGTAATTCCAAGGACGATCAAAGTGTGGTTGGAAGAAGAAATCTGACAACGCAAGATCTTCAACAGTCATTTCATTTTGAACAGCCAAAGATAACGTATTAGCGGATTGGGTAATATCATATTTAGACATCAATTGTCCGCCGACAATACGGTTTGTCCCTTTTTCATAAACTAATTCCATCATCACATTTTCAGTTGTTGGCATAAATTCTGGACGGTAATTGTCTTCAAATTGTGTCGCTTCAACCTCTAAGTTGTTCATTTTCGCACTTTCTAGCGTAACACCTGTTGAACCGATTTTCCAACCAAATAAATATAATCCAGAAGTTCCTTGTGTCCCACGATATGCTAGTTTTTCTTCTGTTAAATTGTAACCTACCAACAGGCCTTGGCGAACAGCATTTGTTGCTAACGGAATATAATTGGTTGTGTTACTTGGATTATAGTGTACAACTGCACTATCACCTGCGGCAAGAATGTCAGGGGTGCTTGATCTCATGAATTTATCCACGACAATGGCACCATTTGGCAACATGTCTACCTTATCTTTAAGCAATACTGTATTTGGACTGAAACCAACACACATGATAACCATATCCGCTTCAAATTCCTGACTAGGAGTAATTACTTTATTCACATGTCCACTTGCATCAGCTTTGAATTCTTGAACATTCTCACCTAGCGCTAACGTTACACCACGATCAACAAGCTCTTTTTCTAAAACATCTGTAAATGGTTTATCTAAATATTTGTTTAAAATACGATCCAAACCATCAATCAAAGTCACTTCTTTCCCTGACTCTACAAAAGCTTCAACTAATTCGATACCGATATAGCCACCGCCAACAACGACAACTTTTTTCGCATCTTTTGCGCGTTCGATAATCACATTCGCTTGGTTAAAGTTTTTACATAATAAAATATTTTCAGCTTCGATTCCTTTGATTGGAGGAACAATTGGCCAAGAGCCAGTTGTCATTACTAATTTATCATATTCTTTTGTTTCAACTTTACCCGTGTTTAAATCTTTTGCAGTTACTGTTTTATGATTAACATCGATTGTTTCGACTTCATGTTCCATTTTAACTGTAGCACCTAGTGACGCTAGTTCTTCAGGACTTGAGTAGAATAAACTGTCAGCCTCCTTTACTACTCCTCCAACATATAGAGCAATTCCGCATGATAAAAATGATACATTATCATTTCGTTCATAAACGGTTACCTCCGCGTTTGGGTGATTTGTTAAAATACTTTTGACTGCAGCTGTTCCTGCATGCGTACATCCTACGACTACGACTTTCATTTTGTAAATCCCTTCTTTCAAGTTAAATTTTTCACCAATGAAACTATAATAACTCTATTGGTATACTAAAAATATAACAAAGTGAGAAAGCATATTCGAGTTCTTTGCTTGTGAATCACAAACTTATTTTTTCACAAACTTTTCTATTTTTAACGTATTTTTCATTTTAAAATGCATATACCTAATTATAAACACTGTTTTTACAACAAAAAAAGCTGAGAAACTAACATTTCTCAGCTTGTGAAATTAAAAGTCTACTCATTTATTGCAGCAATAATTTCGATCTCAATTAAAACATCCTTAGGTAAGCGGGCTACTTCTACCGCAGAGCGAGCTGGTAATTGACTCGTGAATGCTGTCGCATAAACCTCATTGAAAGACGTAAAATCATTCATATCTTTCAAGAAACAAGTCGTTTTGACAACATGATCAAAATCACTTCCTGCTTCTTTTAGAATCGCTGCAATATTTTCCAAGACTTGTTTTGCTTGTTCTTCTATTGTAGTACCAACAACTTCTCCAGTTTCAGGGCTTAAAGGGACTTGTCCTGAGGCAAATAATAAGCCATTCACAATATTTCCTTGTACATAAGGTCCAATTGCCTTCGGAGCATTATCTGTATGAATTGATCTCATCTTCTCACTCATTTCATTCATTTTCTTTTTTTTGACAGTCTGGACACAGACCGTATAGTTCTAATCGATGTTCATTAATTTCAAAACCTGTCAATTTGCTTGCCGCCATCTCTACATCTTCCAGTCCTGGATAATGGAAATCAACGATTTTACCACAATTTTGACAAATTGCATGATAATGTTTTTTAGAGCTGAAATCAAAACGACTTGATGCATCACCATAATTCATTTCTTGAACAAAACCGATATCAGTAAATAAACGTAAGTTATTATATACAGTTGCGACACTCATATTAGGAAAATGATCTTCTAACGAACGATAAATTTCATCAGCAGTAGGATGGCTATGATTCTCAATTAGATATTCTAGTATCGCATATCTTTGAGGAGTAATACGAATATTGGCTTCTTTTAATTCTTCAAGTGCATTCTTTACCAATATGTTGTCCATTTGGTTCCCCTCCCAGTCTTCTTTCTTAAATGATACTATTTCTAAACTATCTTGACAAGAATAATTGCATAAATAGTATGGGAAATCTCTTGTTTATCTCTAATTTATGAGGATCTCTAATTTATTACATACTTTTTGTGTGATTAGATAAGCTGGTGCTTTTCTCACCGGCAAAAAAGCTAAGCAAGTTACGCTTAGCTTTCAACGGTTCAGACTTATGGATTTATTAAACTCCTAAAAAGCAGGTCAAAAGTTGCGCCTTAGCTATTCAGAAAAATTGTACAATGCTGTTGATAAATAGCGTTCGCCATTATCAGGGATCACGGTCAGTACTTTTTTACCAGCACCTAATTCTTTTGCGACTTCAATAGCGGCAAAAACTGCAGCACCAGCTGATATCCCTACTAACAGACCTTCTTTAGCTGCTAATTGACGAGCTGTTTCCATGGCAATTTCACTAGGGACTGCAATAACTTTTCCATAGATTTCAATATCTAAAACTTTTGGAATAAAACCTGCCCCAATTCCTTGGATTTTGTGAGGACCTGGCTGGCCACCTTCTAAAACAGGAGATTCCGTTGGTTCCACCGCGACAATCGATATTCTAGGGTAGACTCGTTTCAGTTCCTTGCCAACACCAGTTATGGTACCACCAGTACCAACACCAGCAACAAAGGCATCTAACCCGGCTGGCCCAAAAACATCTTGAATTTCTTTACCAGTTGTTTTTTCATGTGTTTCAGGGTTAGCAGGGTTATCAAATTGCATGGGCATAAAATAGCCATCTTTATCAGCAAGTTCTGTTGCTTTTGCAATAGCGCCCTTCATTCCTTCAGCTCCTGGGGTTAACAACAATTCAGCGCCATATGCCTGCATCAATTTTCGACGTTCGATGCTCATTGTATCCGGCATAACAATCACAACTTTATATCCTTTAGCAGCACCAACCATGGCCAGACCGATCCCAGTGTTTCCACTAGTCGGCTCTACAATGGTATCTCCTGTTTTAAGTAGTCCGCTTTTTTCTGCTTTGTCAATCATACTTAAGGCAATTCGATCTTTTACACTGCCACCTGGGTTGAAAAATTCGAGTTTCACAAAAACATCTGCTGCTCCCTCGGGGACAATACGTCCTAATTTTACAATGGGTGTCTTACCTATCAATTCGGTAACTGAATTAAAAATTTGAGTCATTCGTCATTCCTCCATCTTAATATTCGTGCAAGCAAAAACGTTCTTCTGTTTATAATAGCTTATATCAGCTCATCTGGCTATCATTTTGCAATTTAATCAGCTGTTGTTTCCATAAAAAAATGACTCTTGCTTATGATATAATAACGTTTGTAAAGAAGTTAAAGGAAAACTGTTGTTCATTTCATACAAATAAATCGGCTATGTACTAAATGTTAATTTGAGACACTTTTGTGATTGTTTTATAAATGCTCAAAGTATATATAGCTATAATTAACATTGTTATAACAACGTTTAATACCCCTTAACACAAACTTAATAAAAGTATTGTATAGTAAATAGGACTTTAAAATTTAGTAAGTAGGAGTTAATTCAATTATGAAAATTGTAAATATTAGCCCCCGTGGCTATTGTTATGGTGTTGTTGACGCGATGGTTATTGCTAGAAATGCTTCACTCGATGAAAGTTTACCTCGCCCTATCTATATCTTAGGGATGATCGTTCATAATAAACATGTGACAGATGCTTTTGAAAGTATCGGGGTTCATACATTAGATGGAGAAAAACGTGAAGATATTTTAGCACAGATAGATCAGGGAACTGTTATTTTTACCGCCCACGGAACTTCGCCAAAAGTAAAAGCATTAGCTCTCCAGAAAGGTTTGACTGTTATTGATGCAACCTGCCCTGATGTTATGATCACACATGAATTAATTGCAGAAAAAGTGGCTAAAGGATATGAGATTATTTATATCGGTAAGAAAAATCATCCTGAACCTGAAGGAGCAGTTGGCGTATCGCCTGATCATGTTCATTTAGTTTCAAATCAGTCGGATATTTCAGCACTAGCTTTAACTGCAGAGGCTATTTTTGTGACCAATCAAACAACGATGAGTCAATGGGATGTTGGCAACTTGATGGATTTGATCAAAGCTAAATATCCCCATGTACATATCCATAAAGATATTTGTAAAGCTACACAAGTTCGTCAAGAAGCTGTTGTTGAGCAAGCAAAGGGCTGTGACTTGACGATTGTTGTGGGTGATCCGAAAAGTAATAATAGCAATCGCTTAGCTCAGGTTTCCATCGAACAAGCAGGAGTCCCAGCTCATCGGATTTCTGATGTTTCTCAAATCAATCCTCAATGGCTGTTAAATGTAGATCAGGTTGCTGTTACAGCCGGAGCTTCCACCCCTACTCAAATTGTTCGCGAAGTCATCGACTATTTAAAACATTTTGATATTAATGACCCTACAACGCATCAGAAAAAATCAACCACAACCTCTGATGCAATTTTGCCTAGGCCACGAATCAAGGACTTGACGAAGAATCGGCAACGGCGTTTAGAAGAATTACGTTTAGGAAAAAGATAAAAAAACTGCCAACAAACCGTCAGTAAACGACAGTTGTTGGCAGTTTTTTATGCGACTTGTAAGACTTGTCCGACCGTGATCAATTCAGCAGATAGGCCATTTGAAGCCATAAGCTGATCAACTGATAGCCCGAATCTTTCAGCAATGCCCCAAAGAGTATCGCCAGAAGCAACAGTATAAGATTGAGTAGTGAGTGTGGCAATACTTTGCCCAACAGCTGATTGAGCTACTGGCGCTTCACCAGTTACTGAGGTTTCAACGGTTCCCCAATCATATGCTGTTAAACCATAAGTTGCAATCAACCAATTTAATTTACTTGCATAACCTGGATCCGTTGCATAACGTCCAGCCAAGGCTGCTGTAGCATCCATGTAGCTAGATGTGTTACTTTTCCAGACACCAGAGTAATGGTAGTCTCCGCTTGATGCTAAAGTTGTTTTAAGAACATTGGCATGATCTTGAAATGACTCAGCATATGACGAATAACTTCTAAATGGTTCTGTCATCGTAACCCACTGTCCATTCAAATATTCTGAGGTAGGCATATAAACTGTTTGTCCATTATAGCTTCCCTTTACACCAAATAAATTATAGTTTGGCGCTGCTGCTAATCCGGATGTACCATAACTACTTTCTAGCAATGCCTGGGCAATCATTACAGATGCGTATAGGTCATTTGCGTCAGCTACAGACGCAGCTGAATATCCAATAGAATCAATAAATGCTTGTTGTGAAACATCTCCTTGCGCTTCAACTTCGTTTGCATGAACACTTAGAGGGAGTAAACTCCCTGCAATCGGAAGAAAAACTAATGAAGTTCCTATTACAGATGCTAATCGTTTATTACTAGTTTTAGGCTCTTTTTGATGATGTCTGCTACTTCTTGTCTTAATCTCGTCCATTCATTTGTTCCTCCTCAATAGAACATCGTAACACCATTTTACTCGGAGAATTTTTTATAAACAATTATTTGCTCTTGAAACTTGAAGTTTTAAAGTCAGTGTAGTCAGGCTGAAATTTTTGTTTTATTGTTCTGAGTATATTTGTTTTATTCAGTTTACATGATTGTATATTATTCGAACGTTTTTTTTATGTAAATACCTTTATTATACAATTATTAAGTTTTTTTTAATAAACAAAAAAAGATTGCAATATATTTCGTTTGCACTACAACTTTTACAAAAAGATTGCGAAATGTTTTAATCGGAGTGCGTAAAATGAAAAAAATGTCGTTATGGTTATCGTTAAGTGGTCTGCAGAACCAAGTGTTACCGTAATAGCTGATAATAATGGCAACTTTTCTATATCCATGTATTTGTTACTGGACAAAAAGAAGCAGCTATTCACAAATGTGAATAGCTGCTTTTTTATTTAAAATTGTTTACTTTACAAATTATTGTATTTTGATACTACATTTTCAACTGTAAAGCCGAATTCTTTCAAGACTAGATCACCAGGAGCTGAAGCCCCAAAATGATTGATTGTCACAGTTGTACCAGCCGTACCAACGTAACGCTCCCATCCAAATGGTGAAGCTGCTTCGATTGCTACACGCTTAGTCACATCTTTAGGAAGTACAGACTCTTTGTATTCTGCCGTTTGTTTTTCAAACAAATCAAAGCTTGGTAATGAAACAACGGAAACATCTTGACCTTGTTCTGCTAAGGCTTTTTGTGCTTCAATCGCTAAGTTGACTTCTGAACCAGTTGCAATCAAGATTCCTTCAGGTTTTTCACCCTTTTGTTTAGAAATAACATAAGCACCTTTTTGTACAAATTCATTTGCATGCTCCTGAGTTCCATCGATAACAGGTAAATTTTGACGACTTAAAACTAATACAGTTGGAGCGTCTTTCGTTGTCATGGCAATCTTCCATGCAGCAACTGTTTCATTACCATCAGCTGGACGGATTACTTGAACACCTGGCATACAGCGAATACTTGCTAATTGCTCAACAGGTTCGTGAGTTGGACCATCTTCTCCTACTGCCACAGAATCGTGGGTCAAGACATACGTCACAGGCGTATGTTGAAGAGCTGCTAAACGTAATGCAGGACGTAAATAATCGGTAAATACAAAGAATGTTCCGCCATAGACACGGCTTCCTCCATGTAATTGAATTCCGTTCATGGCAGCAGCCATCGCAAATTCGCGAACGCCAAACCAAATGTTGCGACCATCATATTGACCTGGCTCAAAATCTTTTTCTGCTGCAACCATCGTATTATTTGATGCAGACAAATCAGCAGAACCGCCCCAGAAACCTGGTACAGTCTTAGAAATCGCTTGAATTGTTTCTTTGCTTGTAACTCGGCTAGCCGCGCTTGATCCAACTTCATATGTTGGTAGTTCACTATCCCAATTTTCAGGAAGTTCATCAGCAAAAGCTTGTTTAAATTGTTTCGCTAACTCAGGATGCTCTTTCGTATAGTTTGCAAACATATTGTTCCATTTATCTTCGGCTTTTTCGCCTTCATCAATCATTGTTTCCTTGAAACGAGCAGCAACCTCGTCGGGCACTGTGAAATCAGGATATTCCCAACCGTAAACAGCCTTAGCAACAGTAATTCCTTCTGCGCCAATCGGTGCACCATGAACTGACGATGTACCTTCTTTTGGTGCTCCATAACCAATAACTGTTTTAACTTCGATCAATGTTGGTTTATCTGTTTCAGCTTTAGCTGCTTCGATTGCTTTGGAAATTTCTTCTAGATCATTCCCATCTTTTACTAAAATATGTTGCCAACCATAAGCTTCATAACGAGCGCCAACATTTTCAGTGAAAGCTTTTGATGTAGGACCGTCTAATGAGATGTCATTTGAATCGTATAACACAATCAATTTGCCTAACTTCATGTGTCCTGCCATAGAACTTGCTTCTTGTGAGACACCTTCCATCAAGTCACCATCACCACATAGTGCATACGTATAATGATCGATCACAGGGAAACTATCACGATTATATGTCGCAGCTGTGTGGGCTTCAGCCATTGCCATACCAACAGCCATCGCAATTCCTTGACCTAAAGGACCAGTCGTTGCTTCAACACCATCTGTATGATGCACTTCAGGATGTCCAGGTGTTTTACTTCCCCATTGACGGAAGTTCTTCAAATCATCCATTGATACACCGTAGCCTGCTAAGTGAAGTAAACTATAAAGCATTGCAGAGCCATGACCTGCAGAAAGAATAAAACGGTCTCTATCTGCCCAGTTTCTTGATGTTTTAGGATTTACTTTCAAGTGTTTTGTCCAAAGTGCGTATGCCATCGGTGCAGCACCCATCGGTAATCCAGGATGTCCTGAATTTGCCTTTTGTACTGCTTCGATACTTAATGTACGAATTGTATTGACGCCTAACTGATCAGTGTTGTCGAACAAAAAAATCATCTCCTATTTAGGTTTTTTTTACCTTTATTAACTATATTTTAGCCTATTTCCTTTATGAAAGCAATTACTTTTAGTAAAAAAAACCAAAATTATTTTCTATTGTGTAATCCTTTGTCTTTTTGGATTTTTTTTAGTTTATCTGGTGTAACATCATTTCCTTTAGGATCGACAACTTTCATCCCTTCGATATGATGACGCATCCCTCCACGGAAAGCAGCTAAATATTCTTGACGAAGCACTTTTTGTTCTTCTTTTTCACTCTCGGATAACGTGCTTTCCTTTGCCTTTTTCGCAAGCTCATTAATTCGATCCATTTTTTCAGATGATAACATGATTCTGCCTCCTTATTTTTAAAGCTGAGCAGGCTCGTCCAGTCTTGACAGAAAAATAGGAAAATATGGATGTAGTGCTTTTTACTACAATCATATTTTATCTTTTTTCCGAAAGACTAGCCTGTAAAGCTAGACAACATTAAAAGCTGAGCAGGCTCGTTCAGTCTTGACAGAAAAATAGGAAAATATGAATGTAGTGCTTTTTACTACAAACATATTTTATCTTTTTTCCGAAAGACTAGCCTGTAAAGCTAGACAAGTTTACTTTCCATGTCTATCTTATAAGATGAGCCGGAAAAATACAACTATATTCATGATAAAAATGAGGAACGACAGCCTTTATTGACAGAATGTACTATTAGACACGACTATTTTTTATCAATAATTAGCGTTCATAAGTATTTTCCAAAAAAACACGAACGCTTGTTTGATTCCTGTATAAAACTATGGTACACTAACATTATAAATTGAAAGAAGGTGCGGGTTGTGGTGAAACGTACAGACACAAGGCAAATCGAAGTATTAAAATATATATATGAGCAAGTCGAGCTTAAAGGCTATCCACCGACTGTACGGGAGATTGGAAAAGCAGTAGATCTTTCTTCAACCTCTACTGTTCACGGACATTTAGCTCGTTTAGAAAAAAAGGGCTTGATTTTACGCGACCCTACAAAGCCAAGAGCGATTGAGTTGACAGCTGATGGTTTGGAAAGGATCGGTGTCAAACCATCAGTCATTCCAATGCTTGGTGTTGTTACCGCTGGTGAACCTATCTTAGCTGTAGAAGAAGCCTCTGACTTTTTCCCTCTCCCTCCTGATCTAGTAGCAGAAGAAAATGCTTTATTCATGCTAACTATTAGAGGAGAAAGTATGATCAATGCAGGAATATTAGATGGCGATCAAGTCATTGTACGTAAACAAAGTGCTGCTTCTAATGGTGATATCGTTATTGCGATGACCGATGAAGACGAAGCGACTTGCAAGCGATTCTTTAAAGAGACAGATCATATTCGTTTACAACCAGAAAATGATGCATTAGATCCAATTATTTTAAATAACGTGAGTATTTTGGGAAAAGTTGTTGGATTATACCGCAATCATATTTAGATAAACTAAAAAAGCAGACTAAATTGGGTCTGCTTTTTTAGTTTATCTTTGTTTTATTTATAATGATAGGAATAACAGCTTAGCCTAAAAAGAGCTTTATATGAATTATTAACTAACTCAACGCTGTTTTAGTAGATTAACCGTTTCTCTCTTCATAAGCTTAAATTTAGTTTATTCTGTTGCTACTTTACGTTGGTATGTTTCAAATTGATAAGCATAGGTATTTTCTTCGTCCTGGACCCCTTCACTCAAATTGATCAATGTCCAATTCTCCCAAGAAACATCTGGAAATTTTGTATCTCCATCAAAAGTGTGATGGAGAACAGTCCGATACAAAACATCACAATAAGGTAGAAAGTCCTTATATATAGCTGAACCACCTGCAATAAAAGTAATCCCAGAAAAAGTTTTTGCATAATCAAGTACCTCAGCTACAGTATGCGCTACATTGACTCCTTCAGCCTGATACCCTTTGTCTTTAGTCATAACGATTGTTTGTCGGTTAGGTAGCGGACGACTTCCCATGCCCTCAAAGGTTTTTCTCCCCATAACGATTGTGTTATCTTCAGTCATTTGTTTAAAAAATTTCAAGTCATTCGGCAGATGCCAAGGTAGCCGATTTTCTTTGCCTATTGTCCCTTGCTCATCCTGAGCCCATATAGCTGCTAACATTGAAGAACTCCTTTCAAATTAAACGGCGATTGGCGCCTTGATTGCCGGATGCGGCTCATATCCTTCAATAGCAATATCTTCCATTTCAAAATCAAACACTGATTTTTTATTTTGATTTAATTTCAGTGTAGGAAACGAGCGGATTTCTCTAGAAAGTTGTTCGTTCATTTGATCAATATGATTCGTATACAAATGAGCATCCCCTAAAGTATGCACAAAATCCCCCACTTCTAAACCAGTTTCATGGGCAATTAAATGGGTCAATAACGCATAACTGGCAATGTTAAATGGTACACCAAGAAAAACATCACCACTGCGTTGGTACAACTGACAGCTCAACTTTCCATCATTTACATAAAATTGAAACATTGTATGACAAGGTGGTAAAGCCATTGACGGAATGTCTTCTGGATTCCACGCTGACACAATCAGACGTCTTGAATCAGGTGTTTTTTTGATCATTTCAATAACATTTTTCAGCTGGTCAATAAACTGTCCATTTTTCGTTTCCCAATGACGCCACTGGGCGCCATAGATATTGCCCAGTTCTCCATACTTAGCAGCAAAAACATCATCTGTTAAGATTTTATCACAAAATTCTTTGTGCTCTTTTTGATACATCTCTTTAAAAGTATCATCAGTCAACACTCGGTGACCAAAATCCGTCATATCCGGTCCGTGATAATCATCACTTTTAATATAACGCTCAAACGCCCATTCATCCCAAATATGATTATTATGCTCTAGGAGATAACGAATATTTGTGTCACCGTTTAAAAACCACAGCAACTCGCTTTTGATCAAGCCAAACGGCACTCTTTTAGTAGTGAGTAAAGGGAAACCTTTTGATAAATCAAAGCGCATTTGATGACCAAAAATACTCCGTGTCCCTGTCCCAGTCCGGTCTTCTTTTAAGTGACCTTCTTCTAAAATTTTACGACCTAATGCTAAGTATGCCTCTTCCATCAATACTGCCTCCTAATTATCTGCAAATTCACTTAAATATTCCCAACGTTCCATTTTTTCTTCAAGTGTCTGTTCTAGTGATGACAATTCTGCTTGCAGTTCCTGAAGCTTCGTAAAATCATCACCTTGGTGATTCATTTCTTCTGTCAGTTGAGCAGTTCGTTCTTCTAGAGAACCAATATCTATTTCGATTGTAGCCCATTCTTTTTGTTCCATGTAAGTCAATTTCTTTTTTTCTTTCTTTTCAACTTCTTTAGCTGCTTTTGTATCAATTTTAACTATTTTTTTTGACTCTTCTTTACTTGTTGCCAGATATTCACTCATCGATCCAAAGTAAGTAGTGATTTGACCTTCGCCTTGGAAAACTAGTAATTTATCCATCGTTTTATCTAGAAAATAACGATCATGGGAGACTGCTATTACGGCACCTTTAAATGTTTGGATATAGTCCTCTAAAATTGTTAAAGTGTCGATATCCAAATCATTTGTCGGTTCGTCCAATAATAACACATTTGGCTGGCCAATTAATAGTTTTAACAAATACAAGCGACGTTTTTCTCCACCTGAAAGTTTACCGATAATTGTGCCGTGCATAAATCGTGGGAATAAAAAACGTTCTAATAATTCAGCAACACCAATATTAGTTCCGTCGCTTCGCTGTACTTGTTCTGCCGCTTCTTGTAGATAAGAAATCATACGTTGGTTAGGATCCATCGCCTCATTTTGCTGTGTATAATAAGCCAAATGTACGGTTTCACCAATTGAGTAGGCTCCACTATCTAAGGATAAACGCCCAGCAAGAATATTTAATAACGTCGATTTACCAGCACCATTTTTCCCAGTAATCCCCACTCGATCTCTAGCTTGAATAAGCAAGTCAAATTCCTTGAGTATTGTTTTTTGTTCGATCTGGTAATTTCCCTCTTTGATTTCCAAGACTTTTTTACCCAATCTTTGTGTGGCCATATCTATTTCTAACTGGCCCTTTTGATTGACTTGATGAAGGTTTTCTTTCAGATCATGGAAACGATCCTGCCGTGCCTGTTGCTTTGTTCCTCGCGCTTTCACGCCAGCACGCATCCATTCTAGTTCCTGCTTGTATAGTTGTTTTCGTTTTTCTTCTTGCTCGACACCAACACGCTCACGCTCTGCTTTGGCGATGATATATGCTTCATAATTGCCTTTATACTCAAATAATTTTCCAAAAGATAGTTCAAAGATGCGATTCGTTACCCGATCCAAAAAATAACGATCATGAGTAACCATTAAAATAGCGCCACGATAACCATTTAAAAAACTTTCCAGCCAATTGATTGCTTCATAATCTAAATGATTGGTTGGCTCATCCAGTAAAAGTAAATCTGGTGATTCGATCAAAACTTGTGCTAAACTGACCCTTTTCTTTTGCCCACCAGATAATTCACCCATTTTTTTATGCAGCGTTTCAATTCCAAGTTTTTGTAAAATAATTTTAGCATCTGTATCGGCTGTCCAAGCATCTTCTTTGTTCATTCGTTCTTCCGCCTGGGCATATTGTTTTTGAACTGCATCATTAAGACCATCATTTGCCAAAGCCAATAAAGCCAATTCATAATTTTTTACAGCTTGAATAATTGGCGTCTCGCCTTGAAACACCGCTTCTACAACTGTTAAATCAGGATCGAAAACTTGATCTTGTGACAAGTAACCAATTTGATAATCATTTGGTTGCTGAATAGCACTGACATCTCCGTCTCCGCTATCTTTACCCGCTAATATATTTAACAAACTAGTTTTGCCAGTTCCGTTTGTACCAATCAAACCAATTCGGTCTTTATTGTGAATATGGAAAGAAATGTGATCAAATAGTGTCTTCTCTCCGTATGTTTTGGTTAATTCGTTTACTTTTAACTCGTTCATATGTTCACGCCCTTTTCATCTTGCTTATTGTATCAAAAAATAGTAAAAAAAAGAAGCTAGTTTTCTTCCTCTGCTTCTTTTTTTAATTCTCTTGTCAATTTTCTAAGTGGAATAGTACCAGAAATATCATTAATCGAATAAGATTCTAACAAATTAACATTTTTTCGGTATTCATTTGCTTCAAATGAAGAGATTTTTTCGGTTGTTTCATATTCATCGATCACTTTTCTCTCTTCCTGATAGCCGATTAAAAGTTCTTTAACATAATTAGATTGAGAACGAACGATAAATGAATCAATAAAGGTGCCATCTTCTAACCTTTGCGCCAATTGCAAGCGGCCCTCAATAAAGAAGCGAATAATTTCATCGTCATAAACCCCTTTTAAATTATCCAAACTTTTCAAAATAACTTCAGTATTTTGTAAGAAAACCTGACGAACATTTTCTAATTCTTCCTTCTTAAACTCTCGTCGATTTTCCTCATCTTTTCTAGCAAATAACATTTTTGGATGAACAAAGAAGGCAATAATTTGGCGCACAAAAAGTAACCAAAAACCAATGATTGATAATAATTGTCTTGCTATAGAACGTTCCATTCTAGAAATCAAGCGTTCATATAAACGATAGCCCTCGATCCCAATTTCCTTTTGACGAAAACTCTCTTCCAACCCATCTCGCTCAATCGAAACAACTAATGCTCTTAATTCTTGCACTTCTTGCCGTTGGTCAGATGGTAATTGCTCTGTGTAAAGCTCTTTGACGCGATCCTGATAATTTTCTATGACAACGTTCATTTCAACGTGGGGATCATCTTGGTTTATCTGTTTAAGTCTCTCAATCACTTCTTGTAGTAAAATAATTCCTTGAATATTTGAACTTTCTACTTCATCAGATTCTGTTAAAAATGGCAGAACTAAAATCCCCCCCACCAAAGTGACTAAAATCACACAAGCAGTAATAAATAAAAGCAACGAACGCTCTGGAAAATCCTGACCATTTATGGTTAATGGCAAAATAAAAATCGTTGCCAAACTAACAGTTCCTTTGACTCCGCCAAAGGTTAAAATCAGCATCTCATTCATCGACTGCCAAATATTTTTCAGACCATTTTTCACACTATAAATCAGTACGATAGAAAGAAAACGAGCTGCAAACAACGTAATGCTTAAAATTAAAATAACGACCATCAAAAAGCTATTGGAATAGGTTTCACTATTCCAAATAGGTGAAAAAACTTGTGATAATTCAATGCCTAGAAATAGAAAAACCAGTGCGTTCAACGTAAACGTTATGGTTCCCCACGTGCTTTCTGAGACACTTGAAAGTTCTGCTTCAAACAATGAAACCTTCTTAAAGCTTGCGGCTTGCATGACTCCTGCAACAACTGCTGCAATAATTCCAGAAACATGGAAAAGTTCAGCAACCATATAGGCTAAAAATGGCAATAGTAACTCTAATAACAAATACCCCGTTACATCCCTCGCTGAAGCTTTTTCTAAGATCATCACGACTTGGCGTTTGATCATAACTAGAACAGCACCGACGATGGCGCCACCAATACTAGACACAATCAAAGTGATGCCAGCATCTGTTGCTGAAAAACTACCCGTTAATAACGCTGCTAAAGCAAATTGAAAAGCAGTAACGCCCGAAGCATCGTTGATTAGTCCTTCGCCTTCTAAAATATGCATGGCTTTTGGCGGTATCTGAATTTTTCCAGATAAAGAACCTACAGCCACTGCATCTGTAGGTCCAAGTGCTGCACCTAAAGCAAAACAGGCTGCGATCGGCAAAGCAGGAATAATTATATGTAAAGCCCAACCCACACTGACTAACGTAATTAAAACTCCGATAAAGGCTAAAAATAAAATCACACTAAAGTTTTTCATAGTGGCAGATATATCATTTCGTTCCCCTTCCCTAAACAGCAACGGGGCAATGATCATCACTAAAAATATTTCCGGTTCAAATGTAATTTCGCGACCTATATCTGTCAATCCAATTAAAACACCTACAATTATTTGCATGATCGGCAAAGGAATGATTGGAAAGATTCGATTGAAGACATTTGAAAATGTTATAGCAAATACAAATACAATAATTAAATAAACAAACTCCATCTCGTATCCCCCTTATTTATTATTGATTGAGTTGTTTTCCTAAATACCGTAATAATTTTTCTTTTTTACAGGTAATTTTTTTCTCTATTAAACCCAGTTCTTTTTCTCTATCACATAATTCTAACTGCGCCCGGCGTGCTTCTAATCGCAGTAGTTCTGATTTGATCAATTCGATTTTTTTATAATTCAAAAAGTTTCTTTTTTTGATATGATGTTCCCATTCAGCTTTTTTCTCTGGGGGTAATGCTTTGTATTTTTCACGTAACTCAGCTATTCGTTGCTCTATTTCTTTATTCACAACAATACTTCCTTTCAGAATTTCTCTGCACATTATAGCAAACAGTTTAAGAAATACCTACTAAAATTGACTATTCTTTAAAAAAAATCTTATGAATACGATTTATGACGCACTATTCATTTACCTACCACTCATTGGTCCTCTTCAACTAAGATACTGATTTCAGTTTCTTCATTCAGACGTCCAGAAAGAAAGGCCAACAAATCTTCTAGTGGTATAGAGAATTTCATCATGGGCCCACGTCGACCGTCTTTGAAATAATTTAACCGGATTTCTTTTTTCTTTAATAATAATGCCATCTTGTCAATATCCTGATACATCACACCATTCTTGTCAAATGGTCCTAGAATAAGCCGGTCATCTGCAAGACCTTTTGAGTCTAATAAAAAACTCATAACAAGTAAAATCGATAATCCACCACGAATTATTTGGTCAGTGGTTTGATCAGAGCTAGTAATAGTAATCAAAATCAGCAAACTTAAACCGCCGATTATACCGTAAATCGCTCTTCTTTTAACGCTCTTGATCAGGATGCTTTTTCTTACTAAAATTAAATAAATATACAAAATCACAACAAAAGCTGTGAGTAACACTGTAAAAAAATCGATTATCACAACGGGCTCCTTTTATAACTGAAATTTTCTATTTTGGGACGTATGGACACTTAAGTTAACAGACTGCACTCTATACTAGTCCTTTTTATTCAGCTCTGTTAATTGTTGATTGATCTTTTTTATTTTATCTTTACAAGCTAATATATCACGAATCATCTGATCTCTCTTAACACCAAGGGGCAGACGATTCACTACTTGATAATATGCTGCGAGTAGTTGAACTTGTTTCATTTTTTCTTTTTGTAAGCGTTCTTCTGCTAGACTCACCCACTCGCCCTCCTTTTTTCTTTAAGTATACCTTACTTTTAAAGGGAAATGACTATCGAATTGTTATTTTTTATCAAATTTAGATAAAAAGCTATGATTTATTTGTTATTGTAACACACTATTTCTTTTAAGTTGAACTATACGAAGATCTTTAATTTTTCAAAAGCTCTGTACCATAAATCGTATAATCACATCTATAAATAAATAAGTTTTTCCCATCGCTCAACAGTCCAATGCTTTTTGGTACATTTAGACCTTTTCACTTGCATAGGTGGCTAATGGAGTACCATTCTGACTACAAATTAAGATAACTTTTTCTTTCCAGTGATTGAGTTTTCTAAAGCATTGACCATACTATTGACAAACGGAAGACCACAATCGAAATTTTCAATATCCGTAGACTTGGCATACGCTTCAAAGTTATTGTCCAATCCAACTATTGAAGAGCCAACATGATGCATCTCATGTTTTACAATGGTTAGCAGAATGACATCTCCTTGTTTTTGTAGCATATCAGATTCTGATATTCAAAGCTACCTATATAAAGGATGAAATAAAAGATGAAACAAAAACTGAAAAACAGCTTTGTTTCATCTTTATGTCGATCATTGCGCTGAAATACAAAGAGCAATGGCTTTTTCACCTAAATGAGTACCAATAACAGGATTAAAATGACCAATTTCAATAATTGCTTCTGGGTATTTCGCTTGGAGCTTAGCCTTTTCTTCTTCAGCAACCACTAAATTATTTGCATGGATCACATATAATTTAACTGGAAGACCGATTTCTTTATCTCGTTTGCCTATGATTTCTTCTGCACGGGCAAAAGCTTTTTTCGTTGAGCGAATTTTTTCAAATAGAACAATCTTACCATCTTCAAAGGTCAAAATCGGTTTGATCTTCAACAAACCAGCAATTAAAGCTGCGCCATTTGTTAGTCGTCCACCGCGCACTAAATTGTTTAAATCTTCAACAATTAGATAAGCATAGGTATTATCTCTGATGACATCTAACTTAGCAAAAATATCTTCTAGGCTAGCATTTTCGTTCACCAGATCCAAAGCAGCCTCAACCATATGTCCCATTGGAACACTTGTGATTTTAGAATCATAGGGATACAGTGTTACTCCGTCGATCGAATCTGTCAATGAGAATAATGTATTCACAAAACCAGAAATTCCAGACGAAAGATGGATGCTAATAATTGTATCATATCCCTTAGCTTTGATTTCTTTATACAGTTCGATGACTTCACCTAAGGCAGGTTGAGAAGTTGTCGGAAACTCATTACTACTATTCAACAAGCTGTAATATTGGTCAGCTTCAATATCGATTCCTTCGTTATATATCCTACCATCTAAAATAACTGGGATAGGAATAACAAACAGATTAGGCGCGTTCTTGATTCGATCAGGTAAATATGCCGTACTATCTGTTACAATAGCAATTTTCATTTTGTAACCTCGTTTCACTAAATTTACACGATATTATAAATATAGCATAAGTCTGTACAAATTTAAATAAAATACTTATTGATCAAGAAAATTTTGAACTGCTGATCGATTCATATCTAAATCAATTTCAAGGATACTACCAGCATAAGCTGATTCTCCATTACTCCAAGAGCCTTCTACTGGAACGGTCAAGCGTTCAATTCCGCTGCTGCCTTTCAGCATTAAAGAAGGACCGTTACTCAACATAAAGGTTGTCGGAACGTCTGTAGACATATATCCAACTAAACGGCCCAAAGATTCTGGTGTCCGAAGCAATGCTAACGGATTTTTCAATTGACCCATAACGGCCGTCATTACTTGTTGCTGACGACGAACACGACCAAAATCGCCTTCTTCATCCATTCTAAAACGGGAATATTGTAAAAGCGTATGCCCATCCATTTTTTGACTGCCTTTTGCAATATCGACCCCATCAAGATTCAAATCTTTTTCAGCATCGATCTTAACACCACTTGGAAACATAGAGTCAACAATTTTTTCGAACGATTGAAAATCGACTTTAGCGTAATATCTACATTGAATATTAAAATTTTCAGCCAAGGTTTGGCGCACTAAATCTGCTCCACCCAATGCATAAGCTGAGTTGATTTTATTTGCATCATAACCCGGAATATCAACAAAAGTATCCCGCATAAATGAGATTAGTTTAGGTTTCTTCGAAGGACCGTCCAATTGCAGAACCATAATTGTATCTGCCCGACCAGCATCGTCTCCTCTGGTATCGCTACCTAAAATCAAAATATTATTAGCCCCATTGGCACTCTTCACGCCATTAAATGTTTCAAGCGCTTCTTTAGGTAATGAGTTATCATTTTCCGCATAAAATTTCCCTTTAAAAAAGAAGCCAACTGCTAACACCAACAATAAAACAATAAATAAAATAATTCTTTTAGGCCAACTAAATCGTCTCTTTTTTCTGGGCTTCTTGGGTTGCTTTTCTTTTTTCAAAAATTGTTTAGGTTTTTGGTCAGGCTCAGACTGATTAACAGTGGAATTACTCTCTAGTGTTGGTTCTTTTTCGGTTTGCCATTCTTGTTCTTGATAATAGCTATTATCTGGTTCTGTAGAATGATTTTTTTCTTTTCTCGGATTAAAGCCTTTTTTTTCTTCTACTGGTTTTGCTTTGTCATGTATATGTTTATAACGATCCACTCGGCTCATTATTTCCACCTCACTCTAAATTAACAACAGCTATAAGCATACCTTATTTTACGAAAAAATCCTATTATATAGCTGAAATTTAACAAAAAATAAAAAGACCTTTTCAGATCTTTATACTCCGCTGATTGGATGGACCGCATAATTTCCGAATATTTTAACTGCCCCACCCATTAAACGTATTTCTTCTAATGCGTTTTCTATTAGTTGCTGCGGTTTTTGACCATTGATATCGATCAAAAAAAAGTATTCTCCTAAAGTTGTTTTTAACGGCCGTGATTCGATTTTGCTTAAATCAATTTCTCGCCAACTAAATGCAGATAAGGCTTTATGCAAAGCACCCGGCATATTATCAGGCATCGTCAAAGCGATTGTCAGCTTTTGATCATTGGCTATAATCGGTAAATCGACTTTGTCAGCCCCTAACACCCAAAAACGCGTTTGATTGATCGCTACATCTTGAATATCTTTTCCAACAATTTCAAGATTATATGTCTTTGCTGATAACTTTGGTGCAATCGCTGCGATTTTTTGCTCTGGATGATTAGCGACAAAACTTGCTGCATACGCAGTTGAAGGTGTTGCTTCAAGTTCTGCCATTGGAAAATGTTGGCGAATAAATTCTTGAGACTGGGCTAAGGCTTGTGGATGCGATAAAATTTTTGTTGTTGCCAACCAAGTTTCTTTGTTGTTTTGTGCTACCATTAATTGTTGATAGATTGGTAGAACGATTTCTGCCCCTACTGGAATCGATGTTTGATGGAAAAGATAATCGACAGTTGTATTGACGGAACCTTCAATCGTGTTTTCAATCGGAACGACCCCTAAATCAACCTCTCCAAATTCAACAGCTTTGATACAGGCTGGAATTGAATGGTAAGGAATCAATTCTTCATTTGGAAAAGCTGTTCTTGCGGCATTATGCGTGAAAGAAGCTTCTGGTCCTAAAAAACCGACTTTCATTGACTCACCTACTTAATATTCTCTAAGATTTCATTTACGATCTCCTCGGGTGTCCGATCGTCTGTTTCCACAATTAAACTGGCACTTTCCTCGTAAAATGGAATGCGCGGCTCAAAAACCTGCTGGATTTCTTCTGGAGATTTTGAAACAACTAATGGTCTAACTGTTGTATGATCATGTTTCAGTCTTGGGATAAAGACTTCTGGTTTCGTTTGTAAATATACAACAGGTGCCATTTGTTTTAAAAGTGCTCTATTTTCTGCTCGCATTACAATACCACCACCAGTTGAGACAACTTGGTTATGGTTTAGATAGCGTTTCAAGACGTTTGTTTCTCGTTCTCTAAATGCTTCTTCTCCGTGCAAATCAAAGTATTCTTGAATCGTCATGCCGATTTCTTCAACTATTTTATCATCAAAATCAATATGTTCCATGCCAGTTTGCTCTGAAATTAGCTTTCCAACTGTTGTTTTCCCTGCTCCCATAAAACCAATTAAAATAATTCCCTTCATCTTTGTTCCTCCATTTATTGATATAATTTATTTAAATCATTAAAGAAGCTTGGATATGAAACTGAAATGGCCTCTGCTTTGTCTAATTCAACTGCTCCATCTTTCACTAAAAGAGCAGCGATTTGAAGCATCATACCAATACGATGATCTCCATAACTGGTAACTTTTGCATGATGTAGCGGTGTTTTACCATGGATGATCAATCCATCATCAGTAGGCTGGATATCAGCACCCATTTTATTTAATTCTGTAGCAACGGCATCGATTCGATTGGTTTCTTTCACTTTTAATTCTTCAGCATCGCGGATGGTCGTGGCTCCTTCAGCTTGTGTTGCTAATAAAGCGATAATCGGCAGTTCATCGATCAACCTTGGAATAATCTCACCACTGATTTCGATTCCCTTTAATTCACTTGTTTCAACAATCAGCGATCCAGCTTTATTCATTGCATTGCCTGTTTCTTGAATCGCTAAATTTCCACCCATTTGCTGAATAACATCAATAATACCCGTCCGAGTCGGGTTTAAGCCAACATTATTTAATGTGATTCGACTATCCGGAATAATCAGTCCTGCCACAAGGAAAAAAGCCGCTGAAGAGATATCACCAGGTACAACCACATCTTGCCCGACTAGATTCTGTGGTCCATTAATCCGGATTTCTTTACCTGAAACAGTAATGTCACCACCAAATTGACGAATCATATCTTCCGTATGGTCACGTGTTTTTTCTTTTTCTACAATAACTGATTCTCCGTGAGCTTGTAAAGCAGCAAACAAAATAGCTGACTTCACTTGTGCACTTGCAACTGGCATTTGGTACTGTATAGGTCTTAAATTCGTTGTCCCTTTGACTGTTAGTGGTGGAAACTCTGTCCCATCATGCCCAGTACATTCAGCCCCCATTTGATTGATTGGCAACATCACTCGATTCATTGGACGTTTGGCAATCGAATGATCTCCAAATAATTGGGATGTAAAAGAAGTTCCAGCTAAAATCCCCATAATCAAACGAATCGTTGTTCCTGAATTTCCAACATCAATTGCTTGTTTGGCTTGTTTTAATCCTGAAAAACCAGTTCCTTGAACCGTAATCACTTCACCGTCATCCTCAATGTTAACCCCTAAATCCTGGAAAGCTTTTAAAGTACTTAAACAGTCATCGCCTCTTAAAAAGTTTTTAATTGTCGTTTTCCCTTGCGCAATCGCACCAAACATAATACTTCTATGTGAAATTGATTTATCACTTGGAACATCGATTATTCCATTTAAGCCAATTTTATTGGTTACTAAATCCAAAGTATCCCTCCTAATCTTAAAAGCGTAGTACAAATCTGTTAACGACATTTCGCTTTGCTTCAGCTTGTGCTTCTCGTCATCAGTTCGTCTCATTCGCCCAATTTCATTGTAAAAAGGCATCGAATGAAACAACCTCGACTATAATTCATAGCCTTTGATCTAAACAACTAGCTCACAAAATTTATTTTTCATAACACAAATAATCTGTCTCTTTTTCGATTGTTTCTTTTGCCTGTTCTAAGTCTTCCTGACGCTTAAAAGTCAACTGTAAAATACCATAAATATCTTCTCTTGTTTCAAGAATTTTCAAATTAATCAACGAAAGCTTTGCTTTACCTAATAAACCTGTAATCTCTGCAATCACACCAGGAACATCAGGAACATCGACGAATAAATCATGAAACGCTGGTATTGCGCCTTCTTTGTGTACTGGCATTTGGTTTCTTGTTTCCTTTGCTTCATAAAAAAATTGAAAAATTGCTTCTTTATTTTCGTTTTGAAGCCATTTTGAAACTTGATTCATTTCTGCTTGCCACGCATTCATTAATTCTAATAATGCTTCTTTATTACTTAGCAAAATATCGGTCCACATTTGCGGGTCAGACGAAGCGATACGTGTAATATCACGAAAACCTCCAGCGGCTAATTGACGTGAACGAGGATGCTCTTCATTGAACTCTTTACTTTGATTAACTAAACCTGCTGCAATAATATGAGGCAAATGACTGAGCATTCCTGTAATTTGATCATGTTCTTCAGCTGTAAGAACCACAAATTTTGCTCTAGTTCCTTGTAATAATTGCTGCAGCTCATTTACTTGCCGTTGTTTTTCTGGCTCTGATGAAGTTAAAATATAGTAAGCATTCTCAAATAAGTTTTCATCGGCTGCAGTCACACCTGATTTATGCGAGCCTGCCATTGGATGTCCGCCGATAAAGGTTTCTAAGTCAGCTTTTTGAGCTGTTGCCATGATTTCAAGTTTGGTACTGCCCACGTCAGAAATAATGACATCTTTTTTTAAGGGCAATGTCCCTAATAATATCAATTGCTTCAACATACTCTTAACAGGTGTACATAAGAAAATGACATCTGCCTGAACTGCTGCAGCCTCTATGGACGACCCTTTTTGATCAATCATTTGGCGTTTTAGTGCAAAATCTTCAGATGTTTCTTGCTGATCGACCCCAATAATCGTCACGGATGGATGTTGTTTTTTTATGCACAATGCTAACGAGCTGCCGATCAAACCTAGACCGATAATCAAAACCTGCTTATTCATTTCACTTCACTCTCCATTTTTAGTTTGCATTAAAACGTTTGAGTATAGCGACGATACGATTCAACTTCTGCTTTCATTTGTGCAAAAGCATCACTGCCGAATTTTTCCAACATCGCTTTGGCAACTTCTGTTGCTACAACGGCTTCACAAACGACGCTTGCAGCTGGCACAGCTGTGCTATCAGAACGCTCGACACTTGCTTTATACGGTTCTTTTGTATCGATGTTGACGCTTTGTAACGGCTTATATAAGGTCGGAATAGGCTTCATCACTCCTCTAACAATAATTGGCATGCCATTTGTCATACCACCTTCAAAACCACCTAGATTATTTGATGTTCTTGTATAGCCCGTCTTTTTATCCCAAACAATCTCATCCATGACTTGGCTGCCAGGTTTAAAGCCCATTTCAAAACCGATCCCAAATTCAACGCCCTTAAATGCATTGATACTTGTTACAGCTTGAGCGATTTTTGCATCTAACTTGCGATCCCACTGAACATAGCTGCCTAGACCTATTGGCACACCGCCCACAACAACTTCGACTACGCCGCCGATCGTGTCACCATTTTTCTTTGTCTGATCAATTAAATCACGAATGTCTTGTTCAACTGAAGGGTCAAGTACACGAACATCTGAATTTTCCGAACGTTCTTGAATGTCCTTAACGGTTAAATTATCAGGAATTTCCGCTTTGATCCCACCTAGTATTGCAACATGACCTGCGACTTCGATATCTAGTTCCTTTAATAGTTTTTTAGCAACAGCGCCAATAGCCACACGCATCGTTGTTTCTCTCGCTGAGGAACGTTCTAATACATTTCTAAGATCATCATGCTGGTATTTGATCCCACCGACAAGATCCGCATGTCCTGGACGTGGTTTATTGACCCGGCGGATTTTCTTTTCTTTCTCTGTAACTTCTTCAATCGACATAACAGATGTCCAGTTTTTCCAATCTTTATTCTCAACGACAAGTGTGACTGGTGACCCCAATGTTTTTCCGTGACGTATACCAGAAGTGATTCTTACTTGATCTTTTTCAATCAACATTCTACCACCACGCCCATAGCCGCCTTGTCTTCTAGCTAACTCCAAATTAATATCCTCTGGTGACAATGGCAACCCTGCTGGTAATCCTTCTATAATTGCTGTTAATTCTGGCCCGTGTGATTCTCCGGCTGTAATAAAACGCATATGATTTCCTCCTAATTTTAAAAGTTGAAAGAGCTTGGTCAGCCTTGACAGGAAAATAGGAAAATCAAAGGGTGGCGTTTTTTGCCACAATCAGATTTTGTCTTTTTACCGAAAGGCTAGCTCTTGAAGCTAGCTAATCTAAATAACTTTTCATTTCTTCAATTGGAATACGAACGATCTTTGCTGCGCCAATCGATTCTAACAAAATAATATTAATTTTTCCGCCGCGTGCTTTTTTATCATGAGTCAAGGCAGTGTATAACTGCTCTTGATTCCACTGATTTGATCTGATTGGTAAATGAAATTTTTGAATCATTTTATTTAATTGCTCGGTCGTACCAATTGGCGTCAGCTGTTTGCTTTCGGCTACTCTAGTGATTTGACTCATCCCGATTGCGACACCTTCACCGTGAGTTAAATTACCATAGCCTGCAGTATTTTCTAAGGCATGACCGATTGTATGACCAAAGTTGAGGAGTAAACGAACCCCATTGTCTAGTTCATCTTCTTCTACAACTTTCCGCTTTATCTTACAACAAGCAGCAATGATCTCTGTTGCATGCACGATCAAATCCTGTTCATCAACCAGTTCGTCAAGTTCTTGCCATAAGTCTTTATCTGCAATTGCAGCAGATTTGATGATTTCAGCGATTCCTTCTCTGATGCGTCTCACCTCTAATGTGTTCAACGTTTCAGGATCAATCAAAACCCCATCTGGCTGTGCAAATGTACCTACCAAATTTTTAGCTTTAGTAGTATTAACAGCTGTCTTACCGCCGATGCTACTATCAACTTGCGCCAATAAGGTTGTTGGGACTTGTAAAAAATGAAGTCCACGCATATAGGTTGAAGCAACGAAACCTGCTAAATCACCAACCACTCCACCACCTAGAGCGATGATTCCATCACTTCTAGTCATACCTTCATCTGCCAAAAAATCATAGATTTCAGCCGCTACAGTCAAACTTTTACTTTGCTCACCTGCATCGATCACAAAAGTTGACACTTCAAAATTTGCTTCTTTCAAACTTTTGAAAACTTGATCACCATACAAAGGATGAACATTTGTATCTGTTATGATCACGATCTTTTGCGGTGACCATAACTCTTTCGCCCAAGAACCAATACTTTTCAATAAGCCTGCTTCAATGCTCAAATCATAAGAATGGTTTGGTAGATTTACTGTGAGTTTCATTTATTTCAACTCCTTTTTTGTTAAAGAGAACCCACTGACTAACTATTTTAATGATTCTATTAGCCTAATGCGTTGATTTCTTTCATTGCTTTTTCTATAATATGAACTTCTTCCATCATGCGCATGTATGTTTTTTCATTTAGTGATTGTGGTCCATCAGACCAAGCGTTGACTGGATCTGGATGAATTTCAACAATCAAGCCATCCGCGCCAGAGGCAACACCTGCTCGTGCCATTGGAGGAACAAGATCCCAAATTCCGACACCGTGACTCGGATCAACGATGATTGGGAAATGACTTAATTTTTTAATCAATGGAACAGCACTTAAATCCAGCGTGTTACGTGTTGCCGTTTCATACGTACGAATACCACGTTCAATAAAAACCACATTGAAATTACCTTGTGCTGCGATATATTCTGCAGCATTTAGCCACTCATCAATTGTACCAGAAATACCTCGTTTTAAGCCAATTGGTTTACCAGTTTTGCCAACTGCTTGTAGCAATTTAAAATTTTGCATATTTCTAGCACCGATTTGTAAAATATCACTGTACTCAGCAATCATATCGATGTGCCCTTCGTCCATAACCTCTGTAATGACCTTCATATCAAATTCATCTGCTGCTTGACGAATATATTTTAAGCCTTCTTCTTCTAAGCCTTGGAAAGCGTAGGGAGAGGTTCTTGGTTTAAAAGCACCTCCTCGTAAAACCGTTGCCCCGCCTGCTTTCGCGATTCTGGCGCATTCACGGATCTGATCTAAACTTTCGATTGAACAAGGTCCTGCCATCATTGTCATACTGCCATCACCAATTTTCACACCAGCGACATCAACAATTGTGTTTTCTGGATGAAACTCACGACTTGTTAGTTTGTATGTCAAAGATATTCTGACTGCATTTTCAACACCATCGTAACTATTAAATGCCACATCCTGCATTTTTCTTGTGTCACCAACCAAGCCAATGATTGTTTGTTCCTTACCCTCACTTAGATGAACTTCTAGTCCTTCTTTTTTCACTCGTTCGATCACTGATTTGATTTGCGCTTTCGTTGCTTCTGATTTCATAATTACGATCATTATTGTTCTCTCCTTCAGTCAATTCTAATTTAGTTGTTTTCGATAATTGGTTTTACGATTTCTATTGGCATTTCTTGTCCAGTCCACTTTTCAAATGCTGCGGCACCTTGGTAAAGCAGCATGCCTAAACCGTTATTGGTTTTAGCCCCACGTAAACGAGCTTGTTTGAGAAATTCTGTTTCTCTAGGTGTATAGATAACGTCACAAACAGCCAAGTCTGGACGAATGATAGAAAAATCTTGAATCGGTGTTTGCTCTTGCAATGGTTTCATTCCAACACCCGTTGCATTTAATAATAACGCACTTTCAGCTACATCTTTCGCTAAGCTAGTTTCATCAGATAAATCGTTTAAAGTAATCGTACAGTTTGTATTTTCTGAAATATAAGCGAGTTTCTCTTTGATTTTGTCATAGAAATCATCTTTTCGGTTATAAACAGTAATTTCCTTGACACCATCTAAAGCTGCTTGAACAATGATCGCTGTAGCCGCACCACCTGCACCGATGATCGTCATTTTTTTACCGATGATATCAACCTCAATATCTTTCAGACTTCTCATAAATCCAGTTCCGTCTGTGTTATGCCCAGTTAGTTTCCCCTGATCATTGGTAATTGTGTTGACCGCTCCTATCAAGCGAGCAGCCTCGCTTAATTCATCCATGTACTCTACTGCTAAAATTTTATTTGGCATAGATAAGTTTGCGCCCATCATGTCCAAATTCTTAATTGAATCAATCGCTTGCTCTAACCCAGCTGTTCCAACTTCGAAAGCAAGATACACCGCATCGATTCCTAACGCTTGAAACGCTGTATTATGGATCATTGGTGAAACACTGTGACGAATCGGTGTAGCAAATAACGCAACCAATCGAGTGTGGCCTGTAATCTTGTTTTCCATCTTGTTTCCTCCTAAAAGCAATTTTTCTCAAACAAAAAAGGTGTTCACGTAAATTTTCAGAAAAAAATCTACAGCGAACACCTCACAAAAAATAGGTAATATAAAAGCCACTATAGATTTTCTCATCTACGCGGCTGAAAGTCATCTCAAAATCCCCTAGCCATCATAGATACAAACTTGCTAGTCTGCATCCATAATGTTATGAATACAAACTCATCTAAAATAGCTAAAGTAATAATTATTCAGTTGTAATTGGTTATGCTTCATGGTTGTCATATGAATCACTCCGTAACTGATTTATTTAAGAATTGTTCTCAGTATATACCTACTAAAACTCAGTGTCAACATTTTTTCTTGTTAAATTTAAAAATACTGGCTTATTTTCTTGCATTCATACTTATTAGTTACTTACTTTTAAAATAATTTTCCCTTTATTTTTGTTGCTAGCCATGTATTGTTGCGCCTCTTCTGCCTTTTCAAGTTCAAATACAGCGTCGATGATTGGCCTTAGTTTACTTACTGCAAATAACTCGCTCGTCTTTGCAACAAACTCCTTAGTCAACTCAGCTTTATAAGCATCGCTCCGTGGAGTAAGCAATGTCCCGCTAACGGTAATCCGTTTTTGCAATAAAGTCATCAGATTAACATCTTGAACAATTGTTCCACCTAAAATACCAATCAAAATCAAGTGACCATCAGTCCCAATGCTAGCTAGATTTTTTTCCCAATAAGAAGCTCCGATAAAATCTAGAATCACGTTCACACCTTGGCCTAAAGTCTCTTGAATAATCCTTTGGCTAAAATCCTCTTCATGATAATTAATAAGAACATCCACTCCCAATGACTGACATAACTCGAGCTTAGCCGACGAGCTCGCAGTAACGAATATTTTAGCAGACGTTAGTTGTTTAGCTAACTGAATCGCAGCCGTTCCTACGCCACTAGCACCAGCATGAATCAACACTGACTCTGTAGCCTGCAATTTTCCTAGCCAAAATAGCGTTTGATACGCTGTAAGAAAAACCTCTGGAATTGCAGCTCCTTCTTCAAATGTCAATTGTTCAGATAAGGGCATGGCATTTCCAACATTCATCACGGCGTATTCAGCATAGCCACCACCATTTACAAGTCCCATAACACGCGTACCACAAGGAAATCGTGCCGATTCACTCGCAACGACTGTTCCAGAAACTTCAACGCCTAAAATAGGGTTTCCTTTAGGTAAATTCCCCGTTTCTTTAGCGACTAAATCTGTCCGATTGACCGCTGCTGCTTGGACCTGGATCAGTAACTGACCTTTTTTTCTAACTGGTACTGCTGCTGTGTCATTTATCTTTAAGCCCGCTTGATTCCCATCAAATGATAACTCAATGGCTCTCATTCAGAACACCTCCAAGGATGATTAACGGAAAAACCGTAGAATCTTTTAAAAAGAAATCTACGGTTATCGCATTTATTTATTAAAGTTCTTCACCATATACGTCATCAACCGTTTGTGTTGGATCAATCACGATATACAAGCTTTTTGTTTTTTCACTGACTTTAGTAGATTGGTAGACATTATCTAAACCTTCGTCTGTTTTGTCTTTGTATGGGAAGTAAACCAAATCTGGTGTACCAGTTTTGTATAAAATTTCCATACGTTCAATATCTTCATATTTCAACGCACGGGCAAACATCCCAAGTTCTAGTCCGCCAAGGTTAATATCATGTGTTTGAACGTGATCGCCTTCTTGGAAGATTTCGATTTTAAAACCTTCACACGGATGAATTTCCATAAATTCACTTCCGTGGATACGGCCAAAGCTAGTTGTGATTTGTTTGATCCATAGATCACCGATAAAACGGCGGCCAATTGTCCAAGTTTCACCATTTCTAAAATAAAATTTCAATCCTGTCATTTCTCTACTCATAATATAAGTCTCCTTATTCTAAAATAATTACTACAAATTTAAGTTTAGCATAACTTTCATCTCAGGTCACACCATTCGCTTCATTACTTAGTGTTCGCTAATTTATTTAAAAAAACATCTGTTAAGATAACAGCTCTTTGATGTGTTCCTGTAGCCACGGTTTGATCATTATCTAAAACCTCAAAAGAAAAATTAATCTTTGTTTTTTCTTGCGAATCAACCTTCACTTTAACATTGATTGTCGCTCCAACTTTAGAGGGGCGCAAATGTTTCGCTTCGATTACTGTCCCTACACTTGTTTCTTCTGGTGCTAAATGTTTGTGCAAATACTCTTTTGCTGTATTTTCCACCATTGCAATCAGTACAGGTGTAGCTAGGACATCTAAATCCCCAGAACCAATTTCTTTGGCAGTGTCTTTTGCCTCAACAACAAACCCTTTTGAGAATTCTTCCACGGCTTTCACTCCTTATCGATTATATTTTTAGCATATGCAATCAGTAATTCTTTGTTATTTGTGATTTGACCATTCACGACAGCAATTTCCAAGATTTCAATCATATCTCCTAACCATTTTCCAGGTTTCTCATCAAAATAGTCTAACAAATCATTACCAGTAATCGCAAGTTGCTTTCTATTATGGATCGGCAAACGCAAATATCGTTCTTTTACTTCTTCAATTTTACTCTTTTGATCATAATAATACAATAGATTTTCTATTGATAGTACAGCATCTAGGCCTAAATTAAATAAATCCATCACTTGCCAATCACCTGAAAGACGTTTATTTAATCCGAAAATCAGTAATTGTACCTCTTGAATCATTTGATTAGATTGTTTCCAAGTTTTTAAAAAGTTACGAATGTCAGTTTCTTTTAGACCTATCGTATGGATCAATAACGTCCAAGCTTGGTTTTCAGCATCAATCGGTCTATTTGAAAGATCTGAAAAATTAAACAATGCTTCACCATGTTTTTTTAGTCCTGGGCAATACTGATAGCATTCGGTTTCGATAAAGGGTAACAAGGCTGCTCGTCGATTTTTTCCTAATAATAGTTTAATAAACTCTACGGCAATTCGCTCTACAGAAATTTTTCCTAACAATGGATGGAATTCCTCAATAGCAGATAATGTATTCGTTTCAATCGTAAAATCTAACTGGCTAGCAAATCGTAAACCACGCATCATACGAAGCGCATCTTCATGAAAACGTTCTTTAGGATTTCCTACCGCACGAATGATTTTTTGCTCCAGATCGAGTATGCCGTCAAACAAATCAATGATTTTACCATCAACGTCCATCGCTAATGCATTGATCGTGAAATCTCGGCGCTTTAAATCTTCTTTTAAAGAACGGACAAAGGTCACTGTATCTGGGCGTCTAAAATCCTGATAGGTTGATTCAGTTCTAAATGTTGTAATCTCATATTGCTCTTCACCAACTAAAACAAGCACAGTTCCATGATCGATTCCTACATCAATCGTGCGGTGAAAAATTTGTTTGATTTCTTCCGGGTATGCGCTAGTCGCAATATCCACATCGTGAATCGGTTTGTTTAGTAATGCATCACGCACACTTCCACCGACAAAATAGGCTTCAAATCCATGTGCCTGAATTTCTTGCAGTACGCTAGCCGCTTTTGTAAATTCATCTGGTATTATCTCTAGTTTCATAATAGATTTTCCAATCCATAAACTAATTTATCTAAATTGACAACTTTTTCACAGCCTAAAGCCACACCTGTCATAAATGAACTTCGGTCATATGAATCATGTCTAATTGTCAAACCTTCACCAATGCCGCCAAATTGCACTTGCTGATGAGCGATCATCCCTGGCAAACGAACGCTGTGGATTTTCATTCCGTCAAAATCTGCACCACGTGCTCCTTCGATCAATTCTTTTTCTTCCGGATGCCCCTGCATTTTTTTTGTACGAACTTCACTCATCATTTCAGCCGTTTTAATCGCCGTCCCGCTTGGAGCGTCCAATTTGTTGTCATGATGTAGCTCGATAATTTCGACATCCGGGAAATATTCAGCCGCTTTTTGAGCAAACTGCATCATTAAAACCGCACCCACAGCAAAGTTAGGTGCAATCACCCCGCCAACGTTCGATGTCTTAGAACGATCAGTTAATTCAGTTAATTGTTCATCTGTTAAACCAGTCGTTCCTACAACTGGTGAAATTTTGTGCTCTATAGCAAAACGTGTATTTTCATAGGCAACTTTTGGAATGGTAAAATCGATCCAAACATCTGGCTGAACAGAAAGAACGTCATCTTTCGTTTTAAAAATCGGCACATCGACCGCTGGGTATTCTGCTAATTCTTTAAGATTATTTTTTTCTTCAAAGGGATCAAGTACTCCGACTAATTCAAAACCTTCATGATTTAAAACCATCTTTGTTGCAGTTGCACCCATTTTCCCTTTAAAGCCAGCGACTAAAATTTTAATCATTTGTTTGTCCATCCTTTCGTTCAAAACGATATTTATCCCGTTGATTGAATTTATCCATATTGTTTTGAAATGCCTCTGTTAAATCTATATCTAATGAATTAGCCATAATCATCGTGACAAATAACACATCACCTAGCTCTTCAGAAACAGTTTTCGGTTTTTCATCTATTTTTTTAGACTTCTCACCATAATAGTGATTGATTTCCCTTGCTAATTCACCTACTTCTTCTGTTAATCGTGCCATCTGGCTTAATGGAGAAAAATAACCCGTTTTAAATTGTTGGATATACGTATCCACTTCTTCTTGCATAGAATGCAAAGATTGATTTTCGTCTTTCATTTTACCCCAACCTTTCTACTACTCATCTTATCAAAAACTACGCCATCTGAAAAGGTTCTACTTGTTGTTTTATAATGAGAATGATAAAGTGAGTACTGGATAAGGCTTTTGGGGTATGGAGTTTAACAGAATCTGTTCAATAAGTGTTAGGAGTGGTCATTATGATTGAAGAAAAAAAGTTCTATGTTAAAGACGTTTTGCTGATTTTAGCTGGCACATGTCTTTATGCGTTTGGGTTAGTTACATTTAATATTGCAAATGATTTAGCAGAAGGTGGAGTAACTGGGATTACCTTGATTTTACGTGCACTTTTTTATATTGATCCAGCTTATTCGACCTTGATCATCAATATACCGTTGATTTTGATCGGCGGAAAAATTTTAGGGAAACATTCATTTTATTATACAATCCTAGGAACTGTGTCCTTATCAGTTTTCTTATGGTTGTGGCAACGATTTCCAATAGAGGTCAATTTAGATCATGATCTACTGATTGCTTCTTTACTTGCAGGACTTGCTGCAGGCATCGGCAGTGGCTTAGTTTATCGCGTGGGCGGAACAACTGGTGGGACCGATGTTATTGCGCGGATTTTAGAAAAAAATTATGGCATCAGTATGGGACGGTCATTATTGATTTTTGATATTTTAGTTTTAATTCTTTCTTTGAGTTACATTGATGTAAAACGGATGATGTACACGTTGATTGTGTCTTTTGTTTTCAGTAAAGTTGTTGATTCGGTCTTGGACGGTGCTTATGCAGCCAAAGGTATCTTAGTGATTTCAGATCATTCTGAGGATATCGGTGAAGTGATCATGGCGCTATTAGAACGTGGCGTAACTTATTTAGATGGTCAGGGCGGCTATTCTCAAGTTGATAAAAAAGTCCTTTATGTCGTTGTCAGTCCAAGTGAAATCATAGAAATCAAACGAATTGTTCATGAACTAGATGAAAAAGCGTTTATCTCGGTCATCAACGTTCATGAAGCAATCGGTGAAGGCTTCACCTATTCTAGACCAGTAAGAATGCTTTTTAAACGAAAAAAACAATTGAATTAACAGAAAGAGAAAAGGTGAAATAGACGTTCTTTACGCTATCTCACCTTTTCTTATTTTTTCAAACGGTTCAATTCATCTGTTAATTCTAAAAAAGCTTCATAATTATTATCTTCTAAAGCTAAATCAATTTGACCATACAATAAATTTAACTTTGCTTGTTTTTCTTCATGAGCGAAAAATTCATTAATACTTTCAATCACATCTTCACTTACCTGCTCATTCCAGCGAGCATATGGATTATCCTCTAAAATAGACAAATACTGGCTATTTTGCCAAGATCCATCAAAAATACATTCCACATAGAGTGCTTCTTTCCAATTCATTCTGATTTCATGAAAGATTTGATCTGTATCCGTAAATTCTTTTCCTGACAAAAACAAACGGATTGGATCATCCTCGATTTCTTTTGATGTGACTTTTAAGCCACGAATCGCTTTATCTGCCTGCTCAATAAAATGAACATTATTTAAAATAGCTTCATGATTGATCAAGTAATTTAAAATCCATAACACTTCTCTTTGACTAAATGAAATATTATTAACTAGCCAAACTAAAAACTCTTTTTTTTCTGCGACATTGACAAACATTTTATCACCTATCTTTCTTCAATATCATCTAACAGGGATTGTGCTTCATTATCCCCTGGCTCGTGTTGAAGATAGTGTTGCAACAGCTCTTTGGCCTTTTCTAATTGTCCTTCTTCACGAAGAAAAACGGCATATTCCTTCAAAAATTCAGGTTCGTGAGAAAGCTCTTGGTAAGCTTGTTCATAATGGACTTTTGCTAAATCAAACTCTTCCAATTCATTATAGGCATGAGCTAGATTCCATTCTCCGTATGGGTGGCCTTGCTCTTCCATTTTTTGTACAACCTCGATTACTTCATCGAACCTGTTTTCATTCAAATACAGATTACTTAATGTAAGTCGTGTTTCATCAGTCTTTTCGCCAAGCTCTAGTGCTTGCTTCAATAAAGCTTCTGCTTGTTCTATATCGTGCAATCGGTAAGCATTCTCAGATGCTAACTGATATAGATCCACTTGAAATGGGTTTTCTTTGATCCCTTGAGCTAAAACGGTTCGGGCTTCCTCTAATTGTTCTTCTTCTTGTAGCGCTTCGCCCAAAGATAAATAAACGGATTGATAATGTGGGTTCAATGCTCTTAATTGCTGCAACAATGCAATTGCTTTTTGATTTTCATGTAGTTGTAAGTATGTGAATGCTAATTGGAATAAACGATCATCTGTCTGTCCTTCGTCTAGAGCCTTCTCCAAAAATGGGATGGCCTCTTCAAAATCACCTGACATGCTATAACTACTTCCTAAACGTTCGTTAATCGAAGTGCTAGAAATTTCTGTCACTTGCTCTTCAAGCAACTCATGATAAGCAGCAGAAGCTTCTTGGAACTGTCCATTAGAAAAATACAACTCACCTAAAGCAAATAAAATTAATGGTTCATCAGGCATTAATCGTTGTGCTTCTTTTAATTTTGCTTCACTTACTTCTGGGATGCCGATCACTTGATACAAATCAGCCGTTACAAGCAAGCTTTGCACATAACTATCACTGTCTTTCCCCACTTTTTCTAAGTAGACAAACGCATCATCAATCAAATTATTTTCAATTGCTATTTCTGCTAAGGGAATATTCAAGCCATCTGCATCAGGAAAAACCGTCAGTAAGTGGTCAAAAACTAATTTTGCTTCTTCTAAAAAACCAAGCGACAATAATTCTTCGCCTAAATCAGCAAGTGTATCATCATCGTCTTTTCTAATCGCTTCTGCCAACATCAATTGTGCTTGAGCCAAGTCTTCTTCATGTAATGCTTGCAACATTTTTTCACTATAAGTTGTCATCTTTTATCCTCTAATCTCTTTTAAAATAGTTTTGTATTTTTCTATTGTTGCTAGTAAGTCTTCTGTTTTAGGTTGTTGCATAGAATCAAGCTTCCCTACTTCTTTCAAAAGAGCCGCTGTTTCACCACGATCTACACATGTTAACACACCTTCCACATAATCACTGATTAAAATTTGTTCAGGAAAATCCACGGGAAACCCTAACCGAATCAGCCAGATCATAAAATTCTTATAATGAAATGAAAATTGGTTGATCTCTTGAGACCAAAGCAACTGCAATAAACAGCCTAAAAATCGTTTCATATGACCCGAAAGCAAATGACCATTTGTTGTTTCTAAAAAACCATGTTCAAACAATTGACCAAATTGGTCGATCGTTTGACCCTGTTTTTCATAGTAACGAATCATTTCATCCAACATACCATTAAATGATTGTTGATTTAAACGTGTTGTATCGCTATAGTTTTTAAACAGCATTCGTAAAAAATCATGGCTACAAACCAATCCGCAGCGAATAAAAACAAGAAAATCAACTAATTTCCCCTCTCCATAATCTGTGGTTAAGGTATGGTCATAGATGATTTTTTCTGCAAGTACTGAACGTTTTAACACAGGATGATTCTTTAATTCTATTTGAGACTCAGCAATTAAGCTCTTACTTAACGACCGGATCGATAGCGGCAAGAGCCAACAATTAGATGTTAGTACAGATGTTTCATGCAGGAAATTCGTTAGTTGAACAACGCCTTCATTGCCAACACCTAAAAAAAGAAATTGCTGCTGCTGATCAAAATCTGCTAAAAAAGTTACTATATTTTCCAGCTCATTCAGATTGTTACAATGAGCGTCGTTCTTACAAATATACCAATCTAATTCCTGTTTGTCATCAAAAAGCTGGATCAGTTTCTCCGAAAATAAATCATAATAGCGTTGGTTGGTGATCAAAAAAAGATGCTTCGTCCCAAATGAAGCTGATTTGATCTGTGAGGCAAATGTTTCACCATAGATAATTAACGTCTGCATCTGACTTTTCTTATAACCTAGTTCCATTCATAGCACCCCTCTCCTTTATTTTACCATTAGTTATCATAAAACAGAAAGAGGGATGATTTTTATTTTTTTGAAAACACAATGATCTTTGATTAAAGACATCTGTTCTTTTAATTTTCTTAAAGAACAGGCATTATTGATTCATACTTATCTCTATATATTCTACTATTTTTATGTAAAAAAATCTTATTTGTGGTTTATACTAATCTTGTTTCGAAAAATAGTCTACTTCTAAGAAAAATAGCGCAATTCTTACATGGTTACTGTTTTGAAGAAACAGAGTGATTCAGTCGAAATTTGAATAATTAGCACACAACAACGTTCATAGTTACATGCTATTTGTTTTTTTAACATAGCTAATTATTCTTGATCCGTTAAACCAATCCTGAGTGATTGGTTTTTTTATGCCCACTTTTATAAAAAGTGAAATTGACACTTTTCAAGAGTGGTAACAGCTACGACAAAGCATCAGCAAAAAAAGAAAGAACCCTTGAATAATCAAGGGTTCTAAGAACTGTCTTATTTAACAGCATCTTTCAAGGCTTTACCTGGTTTGAACGCAGGTACTTTACTTGCAGCGATTTGAATTTCTTTACCAGTTTGTGGGTTACGTCCTTTACGAGCCGCACGTTCGCGTACTTCAAAGTTACCAAAACCGATTAATTGAACTTTTTCACCTTTAGCAAGAGATTCTTGGATTGTTGAAAATACAGCATCCACTGCTGCAGTTGCGTCTTTTTTAGTTAAACCAGTTGAAGATGCAACGTTTTCGATTAATTCTGCTTTATTTGCCATGGATTATTTCACCTCCTCCACAAGGGATAGGATATCTAAAAGATATCTAATTTACGTTTATTTTTGAGTGGTCCAAAAATGACGTACAAATATTGAATTGGATCAATATTCTGTTATCACGATATCATAGGAAGCTTGTAATAGCAAGGTTTTTGATGCGTTTTAACCAGTTTTTTCTAAAACTATCATTTTTTTTTATAACTCAATGAATTTATTTGTACATTTGAAAAAAGTGTGGTAAAATGCTCTACTTCCGTCTTCTTGGGATGATTTTGATTGGTGTTCCTTCAAAAGTGAAAGCCTTGCGAATTTGGTTTTCCAAGAATCGAGCATATGAAAAGTGCATCAATTCTTCTTCATTAACAAAAATAACAAATGTTGGCGGTTTGATCGCTACTTGCGTTCCGTAGAAAACTTTCAAACGTTTGCCCTTATCTGTTGGTGTTGGATTAATGGCAATCGCATCCATCACTACATCATTCAATAAGGCTGACGGAATGCGTAGGTTTTGATTCATACTAACTAATTCGATCAATTCCGGCAATTTATTCAAGCGTTGTTTTGTTAATGCCGATACAAAGATGATTGGCGCATAATCAAGATAACGGAATTCTTCACGTATCTCTTCTTCGAAGTCACGCATCGTATTGGTTTCTTTTTCAACGGTGTCCCATTTGTTCACAACGATAATAATGCCACGACCTGCTTCGTGAGCATATCCAGCGACTTTCTTATCTTGCTCCCGAATCCCTTCTTCAGCGTTTAGAACCATTAAAACAATGTCTGAGCGTTCAATTGCGCGCATTGCACGCATGACACTGTATTTTTCTGTGGACTCATATACTTTGCCTCGCTTACGCATACCAGCCGTATCAATCATCAAGAATTTTTGGCCATCTTCTGATTCAAAATGGGTGTCAATCGCATCACGGGTCGTTCCTTCAATTTCAGAAACGATTACGCGCTCTTCACCAAGGATCGCATTGATCAATGATGATTTACCCACATTTGGACGTCCAATCAAACTAAATTTGATCGTATCTTCATCTTCATCTTCGATCTCAGTAGAAAAATGTTTGACAGCTTCATCCAAAACGTCTCCGATCCCTAAACCATGGCTTCCAGAAATTGGAAATGGATCGCCTAAGCCTAAAGAATAAAACTCATAAATATCATTTCTCATTTCAGGATTGTCGACTTTATTGACAGCTAAAATGACTGGTTTATTACTACGATATAAAATTTTTGCTACTAATTCATCTGCATCAGTAACACCTTCTCGGCCACTTGCAACAAAAACGATGACATCTGCTTCTTCAATGGCGATCTCTGCTTGATGCTTGATTTGATCCATAAATGGTTCGTCACTTAGATCGATACCACCTGTATCAATAATACTAAATTCACGTCCCAGCCACTCTCCTGTGGCATAAATACGGTCTCTTGTTACACCTGGTGTATCTTCTACAATAGAAATTCTCTCACCAGCTATACGGTTAAAAATCGTCGATTTCCCAACGTTTGGGCGCCCGACAATTGCAATTGTTGGATTTGCCATTCAAATTACCTCCTTGACAAGTTTTCAATCTTTACTAGTTTACCTAAAGCTTGTCTAAGATGCAAGAAAAACTAGTGAAATAAGTAAATTAAAGCAAGTGAATACAAAAATATCCTGTAATTGTCACTTAATAAGCTTGACAATTACAGGACACTTCAATTATTTGAGCCGTTTCCTACTTATTCAACACCATAAGCAATACGTTTTACATTCATCAAATGATGAGCTGTTACATTATCAGTCGTGCTGCTTCCACCCATTGCACCACAGCCCAATGTCATTGAAGGCGCTAATTTTGTTGTTGCGCCAATTGCTCCTAAGGCACCCAATGTATTGACTAAGATACGTGAAGCCCTCATTTCCAAACCAAATATTTCTGCATTAGCATCTTTTGTTGTATGAATCACTGCAGTATGACCCGTTCCTTCATTTGCAAGTAAAGCCTTACAAGTTTCTACACCTGCTTCAAAAGAATCAACTGTAAATAATCCTAAGATCGGTGTTAATTTTTCTCTTGAGTATGGATTATGAGTCCCAATCTCTGACTGCTCTGAAATTAAAATTGAAGTTGCATCTGGCACAGAAATTCCTACTAAATTTGCAACATCCGAAGCACTCTTACCAACGATATCAGGATTCAGTGTTCCTGTCTCTCTTAAAATAAATTGACTGACTTTCGCTGATTCTTCTTCATTCATAAAGTAGGCTTTCTTAGCTTTTAATTGTTCGATCACTGCGTCTTTTACAGATTTATCTACAACAAGTGCTTGCTCTGAAGCACAGATGATTCCATTGTCAAATGTTTTGCTACTAACCACACAATCAATCGCATGTGCAATATCAGCAGTTTTATCGATCAATACAGGAACATTGCCAGGTCCTACCCCAATTGCCGGGTTCCCAGAACTGTATGCAGCTTGCACCATTGCCTTACCACCTGTAGCTAGGATCAATGAAACATTCTCATGTTTCATCAATGCGCTTGTTGCGTCTAGTGTAGGTTCTTTAATCACCTGAACTAATCCAGCTGGCGCTCCAGCTTCAACTGCAGCTTGCTCAATTATCTCTACGGCCATTAGAATCGATTTTAACGCTTTGGGATGTGGAGAAAAAACAATCGCATTTCTAGTTTTTAATGCAATCAGTGATTTGAAGATAACTGTTGCTGTTGGGTTTGTTGAAGGAATCAGACCAGCGACCACACCTAGCGGAATGCCGATTTCAATAATTTTTTCTTCTTTTCTGCGATTAATCACACCAACTGTCGGTAGGTCTTTGATGCTTTCATAAACTTGCTCGCTTGCAAAAGTATTTTTGATTACTTTATCAGAAACTTTTCCAAATCCAGTTTCCTGATTTGCTGAAATAGCTAATTTTTCTGCATTATCCAGTGTTTTTTGATAGACGTTTTTTACAACCGCATCTACCTGTTCTTGTGTAAAGCTCTCATATTCAGCTTGAGCCTTCTTTGCTGTTTCGACTAATGTTTCAATTTCTTGTACTTTGATTTCTTCAGTCATGTCATACACTCCTTTTTTATGATTCAACTTTCACTACTGTTGGTCCGTTTATTTCTAACAATAGTGATGTTTTCTATTTGTTAAACGCTTACAAATTCATTTTAATCTATTTAAGCCAATTTGTTAGGGAATATTTTAAGAAGATTATGGACAAAATTTACCTTTTAACGTATTTTTTTCACAAACAATTGCACTTGAAAGCTGAATTTATTCAGGGTATTATAGAGTAGTAAGGTGAATTTCACAAACTGAAGGACTATTATCTCATCAAAGAAAAGAGGGTTTACTTATGTGCCGATTATTGATTGTCAGTAACGATGTAAACGAACAGCAAACACTTCAACAATCTATCAACGATTCCTTTATGAATATAAAAGTTTTACCTCCTGCTACGACAGAGCAAGAAGCTTTAGCTATTTCTGAAAAGCTCCTTCCAGAAATTCTTTTGATTGCAATCGACCACTTAGATATCGACGGTTTTATCGTCAAACGTAAAATAGTTCAACAATTGCCAAATATTAAAGTTATTATACTGACTGAACGGGATAATTTTCAAAGCATTCACCAAGCTTTACGTTGCGGTGTGATCGATTATTTATTAACACCTGTTGATTTTAATGAGCTTAAATTCGCTATTGATCGTTGCGTTAAGTCTCTCAATCAAGTTTCATTGATGGATGTCTTAAACAATAAACCTACCGTCTTGGCTAAAGAACAAATCAACACAATTCTGGATTATATTCATGACCATTATAATGAGGAAATAAATTTGACTACCTTAGCTGATATCATGCACTTAAATCGTCACTATGTCAGTCGCTTCTTTAAAGAGGCAGTCGGTATGAATTTTATTGATTATTTAACAACCTATCGTATCGAAAAGGCAAAACAATTATTAATGAAAACAGAAGAGTCAATCACTGAAATTGCTGGAACTGTCGGTTATATCGATGCTACATACTTCAGTAAATTGTTTAAGAAAAAAGTAGGTCAATCACCACATCAATTCCGTAAACAGTATCGTGGCGAACATACGCCCGCAGATTTACGAGTAATTTATAATTAATAGGTTACTAAAAATGAGTGTTGGGCAGACATGTTTATCTGGGCAGCAAAAGACTAGTACAATAACGTGAATCTCCACGTTGTTGTACTAGTCTTTTTTACGGTTCTATAATATATTGTGTTGG
>NZ_JXLC01000033.1:0-43158 GCF_001886225.1 Enterococcus silesiacus
TTCTCACCAACATCAGAAAGTATAGAGCCATAAAAATACCGACCTCCAAAAGTTAGATTTTTGGTCTAACTTTTGGAGGTCGATTCACCAACTGTCTTCTTTTTATTAATTATTATTTTCTTTTTTATCGTCTTCTTTTTTCTTCTCTTCTTTTTTCTCAGAAGAAGAAGGAGTGGTTGTTGAACCAGAGTTTGAAGATGACGGGGGAGATGTTGCGTAACGCCCCCAATAGGCACTATAATTTGCATCTGATCCGCCATAGCCAAATTTGTATTGGCTTTTTGGAGCGCCATCTTTTGCATAGAAAGATTCGACGTTTGGTCCAGGAGCAGTGTAAGTTCCGCCATTATACGTAAATGTTCCAGGCTTTTCTCCTGTGAAGCTTGACACGTTGGATTTGATTACGTCATTTGAAAGGGTGAATTTTTCACCAACACCGAATAGATCAGGTCTGACAGAATAGATTGCATTTGCTAAGTTGGCAAGATACGTACTGTTTTGATCGCCGCTGTTTGGACTCATAGCCGTGGGTATATCATAACCTGTCCATGAACCTAATGTGATCGTTGGTGTAGAAACAACTAACCAAGCATCTTTGTATAAATCTGTTGTTCCTGTTTTACCGATCCAGTCAACGCTTCCAAAAGCAGGATTAAGACCATTGATCATATTTTTAAACGGAGTAGTTATTTTTGAATCTAAGACAGAACGCATCATGTCATTCATGATTGAAGCAGTTGCTTCAGAGTATACTTGAACAGGTGCTTCTTTATGTTCATAAATCACTTTGCCGCTATTGTCAGTAATTTTTTCAATCATATAGCCTTTTTGATATTTCCCTTTGTTTGCTAAGGTTTGAAAACCGTTCGTTTGGGTAAGGACGGTTGCTTCAACCGCACCTAATGGAGCTGATTGATAAGACCAAGCATCACTTGCGGGGTAGTTCATTTTACTAAGATAGTTATTATAAGAGAAATTGTCGTCACCCATTTGTGTTTTCATCGCTTCATTTAAATGGTAGACAGGAATATTATAGGACCATTCTAACGAATGACGCACGGTATCAAAGGTATTGGTTCCAGAATTTGTCGCATTGGTTAACTCTCCGCCACCTTTATAAGAAGTAGGGTAATTCGCCAAACGACTTTCTGATCCGATCATTCCTTGGTCAATTGCAGGGCCGTAAACTGAAATAGGTTTAATGGTAGAACCAACTTGGCGTAAGGTGTCTAAGGCATGATTACTTTGACTGATATTATAATCTCGACCTGCCACAAAACCAATGATTCTCCCAGTTTTATTATCCATCAAAACATTCCCTGTTTCGACGAGTCCGGCGCCGTATCCATCATCAAGCATGTATCCATAATTTGCCACAGCGTTTTGCATGGTATCATAAACACCCTGATCGATTGTTGATTGAATCGTGTAGCCACGATTTTGGATTTCTTTTCGCGCTTGGTCTTCATATTGAGAAAGGCCTAATGTGTCTAGTGTTTCTTTTTTCACGCCGGCTTTTTCTATATTGATATCCATTATTTCGCTGACTGCTTGTTCCAATACAGCATAGTACAAATAGCCTTCAGTGTTTTGATTTGATTCTTGCTGTGGTTGAAAGTCTTGTTTTAAATCATAACTTTTCGCTGCTTCATATTCTTCTTTTGTAATAGCTTTTTCACGATACATACTGAATAAAACAAAGTCTTTACGTTTCATTCCATAGGCCAAATTTTCATCAGCTTTCAACGCCCCAGTATTGCTATAAGGGGTATAAATGATTGGGCTTTGCGGAAGTCCAGCGATAAAGGCTGCTTGCGGAAGCGTTAAGTCATTGGCACTTTTGCCAAATAGTCCTTTGGCTGCTTCTTCAACACCAGCAATATTTTCACCTTTGTTATTACGGCCAAAAGGGGAAACATTTAGATAAGTAGTCACGATCTCATCTTTTGAAAAATACTTCTCAATACGATAAGCTAGCAAAATTTCATTGGCTTTTCGTTTGAACGTTGTTTCATCTGTCAAGATTTGTTGTTTAACTAACTGTTGTGTCAGTGTTGATCCTCCAGATGAGCCGCCCATACCTGTTGCATCTGAAACCAAAGCACGTATAACAGCCTTTGGAACGACACCTTTATGTTCTTCAAAATATTCATCCTCAGTAGAAATGATGGCTTTTTTCAGCAATGGAGAGATATGTTCTCCATCAACTCTTGTTCTGACAAGGTCAGATTTGATCATAGCAATATTGGTTCCGTCAGCATAAGTCATTCGTGAGACTTCTGTGATATCACTGATCTCAGTCTGGAGTTCTTCTTTTGTCGGTGGTTGAGTATCTTCAACTAGAAATGCAAAATAGCCCATACCGATCCCCATGCCTAAAGCACCACCTAAAAGTAGGACAACGACTGCAAAGACAAATAATGATTGCAGTACCCGAATCACTACATTTATAATCAAAAAAATCTTTTTCTTTTCTGGTACTTTATTAGAATGTTGTTCCGTTCTGTGGGAATTATCCTGATTGTCCAAAAGCTTCACCTCAATAAAATGATACATTCCGTGATATTATAGCAAAAAAAATCTATTATGAACAGTTGTTCAGGTATTTATAGGGATTTAATCAAAAAAACTTAATATAAACTTGTGAAAAGTTTGGAGTCATCCTTGTTGTTGCGCTTAAGTCTATTGTTTGTTATTTTCTTATTTGTTCCTCTAACCGAAATAAAACGATTTTTTGGATCAATTCTACAGGTAGTTCTTTGTCAATAGGGAATTGAATCGCACCTTTACTTGTTTTGAAGCCAGTCAACTCAGGTTTAAACGCCTCAATAGCTGCAGGAGCAGGATAAAAACCAATATGATTTTTCATATTAGCAAAATGGACTAAATTACCATTTAAATAGAAAGTTGGCATGCCATATGCTATTTTCTCTGTAGCTTCCGGGGCAAGTTGTTTGATCACAGTATAAAGCTGTTGCAGTTTTTCTTGACGATCTTTCGGCGTGTTTGAGATATACTTTTCAATAATAGTCATAGTATTGACCTGCTTTCTTAGTAGTCTTGATTTGAGTATACCATGTTAGGCTGCAGGATGGATTTCTTTTGATTAAAGTCTAGAGGAAGTGAAGGAAGTAATCGTTTTATGGTACACTATCAGTGGATTATAGAACAGAAAGAGAGACTGGAATTAATGGGGAAATCGATTGTTGAAAAATTGAATTTAATGCGTTATTTAAGTAAAGTAGTAGTGAATCGTCCAAATCAAACGTATCTATCAGAATTAAAAGTATTTTCAAAACAGCTTCCAGCAGCACCAGTGGACTTGATTTTTGTTTTTGTAACAACAATGGCAGAATTTGAACAGATCGTGGCAGAGGTCATTTTAAAACAACTGCTTAATGAAGACGGCGTCCTTTTTGTAGCATACCCCAAAAAAGGCAATAAAAGCTACCAAACCTTTGTTCATCGGGATGAAATCTTTCCAGCGCTTCAAGTTGATGATAGTGATGGCTACATAAAAAATAGTACGTTAAAATTTAATCGTATGGTTAGTTTGGACGAGACGTTTACAGTAACGGGGATGAAAAATGTTAAAAAAACAACTAAATCAGCATCTACAAGCAGTGCTCGCGTAGAAGATTATGTTCAGTTTATACCAGCAGTAGAAGCAATACTAGAAAGTTCTAAGGAAGCCAAAGAGGCGTTTGATCAATTAACTCCAGGGTATAAAAAAGATTGGACTAGGTATATATTTAGTGCTAAACAAGCCGCAACGCAAGAAAAAAGAAAAAATGAAATGATTGATATTTTAGAAAAAGGGTTTAAGTCTAAAGAGCTATATCGTCAGTTCTTAACAAAGTAAAGGAGGCGACTATCATGGATGAAGTACAAGAGTATATAGAAAAAATCGATAGTAAATGGCAAGAGGCTTATCAAGATCTTGCTAAAGTTATTGCTGAAAACATACCGGAAGGCTTTGTGTTACAGATGCAATACGGGATGCCAACGTATGTTGTTCCTTTAAGTGTTTTTCCAGAGGGTTATCTGGGGAGAAAAGATGAACCACTGTCATTTATCAGTGTAGCTGCTCAGAAAAAGCACTTATCTCTGTATCATATGGGCATCATGGGGAATAAAGACTTGTTAGCTTGGTTTCAAACAGAATATCAAAAGGTGGTTCCGACGAAATTGAATATGGGGAAAAGTTGCATTCGGTTCAGTAATCCGAAAAATATTCCTTATGAATTAGTCGGAGAATTAGTTGGTAAAATTTCCATGGAAGAATGGGTCGCTAGTTATACCCGTTTTGCAGAAAAAAGTAAGAAGTAGACACCGCTTTATTAAAGAAGCAAAAAGATTGTTTTTTCTGAGGGTTTCACGTACTCTTTTAAAGGACACAGAATTTTTATGAGTATATGTAAAGATAGTTAGTTGAAAAGTGTACTAGTTTTTCAGTTGAGGCTGAATGAACCTGTTCAGCTTTTAATCATATCTAGCTACGCAGGCTAGCCCTTTGGAAAAAAGATAAAATATACCTGTGGCTAAAAGCGTCACAAACATATTTTCCTATTTTTCTGTCAGGGCTGAACGAGCCCGCTGAGCTTTTAAAATTAGGAGGATCATTATGTTATTAGGTTCACATGTTAGTATGAGTGGTAAAAAAATGTTATTAGGTTCAGCGGAAGAGGCTGCGAGTTATGGATCAACGACTTTTATGATCTATACAGGTGCGCCGCAAAATACACGCCGTAAACCTGTCGAAGAGATGAATATTGAAGCAGGTCAAAAATTTATGGCTGAGCATGATTTAAGTAATATTGTGGTTCATGCACCTTATATCATTAATTTAGGCAATACGATCAAATTAGAAAATTTTGGTTTTGCCACTTCATTTTTGCGTCAGGAAATTGAACGTGCTCATGCTTTAGGGGCAACTCAAATCACACTACACCCAGGAGCTCATGTTGGCGCTGGTGTGGATGCCGGCTTGAAACAGATCATCAAAGGGCTTGATGAAGTGCTGTGGAAAGAACAAGTACCGCAAATTGCATTAGAAACTATGGCAGGTAAAGGGACTGAGCTAGGTCGTACGTTTGAAGAGCTGGCAACGATCATCGAAGGTGTTAAGTTGAATGAAAAATTATCTGTCACAATGGATACTTGTCATATTAATGATGCTGGTTATAATGTAAAAGATGATTTTGATGGTGTTTTGGAAGAGTTTGATAAAATCATCGGCTTAGATCGTTTAAAAGTTGTCCATGTCAATGATTCTAAAAATCCGATGGGCTCTCATAAAGACCGCCATGCGAATATCGGTTTTGGGACGATCGGGTTTGATGCATTAAATAAAGTGGTTCATCATGAAAAATTGAAAGATCTGCCTAAAATTTTAGAAACACCATATGTGGGTGCTGACAAAAAGACAAGCAAAGCGCCATACGGTTATGAGATAGCTATGTTAAAATCACAAACATTTGATCCAGATTTATTGGAAAAGATTGAAGCTCAAAGTTAAAGGCCAGACCGTTTAATTGATTTAATTTTAAAGGGAAAGGGTTTTATGTAAATTTCTTGTGAGGAATATGACAAAAGACCTTTTCTTTTTGGTCTGTTTCTAGTAAAATGGTTTCTTGAGAGTAATTTAATAAATATAGGGACAAAGAGTCCTAATAAAAATTGGAAATATAGGTTTAATAAGAATAGTGACTGCAACTTATAATCAGCAGAAGTTCTTATTCAGCTTTTCTAATAGAAAGGAGAGATTTATATGTCAACAGGTTTAGTAGTATTGATCGCGATTATCGCTTTATTAGCAGGTGCAGCAGGTGGATTTTTCCTTGCGCGCAAATATATGCAAGATTATTTTAAAAAGAATCCTCCCGTTAATGAGGAAATGTTACGAATGATGATGATGTCTATGGGACAAAAACCTTCTGAGAAGAAGATACGTCAAATGATGCAGCAAATGAAGAACCAAGGAGACAAATAGGTTTTTTAGAGGCTATTCATAATTCAAGAGCACAACGGGCCGATTTTTTGGTCCGTTTTTTTTGCACTTATTTTTAATAAATGAAAGGAGTTGTATTAAAATGGGCAAACAACAAATGAAAGATGTGAGCGCACAGTAGTTAATTTAGAAAAGGAGAATGGTACATGTCTATATTTAAGAAATTAGGGTGGTTTTTCAAACAAGAGAAAAAAAGTTATGTTATTGGGGTTTTTTCATTAGTAATGGTAGCACTTGTTCAGTTAGTTCCACCTAAAGTGATCGGCATTGTTGTTGATAAAATTGCAGATAAAGATTTGACGATCAAGCCAATTTTATTTTGGATTGGGATTTTATTAGCGGCAGCCGTAGCGCAATACGTTTTTCGTTATATTTGGCGAATTTATATTTGGGGGAGCGCTGCAAGGCTAGAAAAGGATTTGAGACGGCAATTATTCCATCACTTTACAAAAATGGACAGTGTTTTTTATCAGAAATATCGAACTGGTGATTTGATGGCACATGCAACGAATGATTTGAATGCGATTCAAAATGTTGCTGGAGCAGGAATTTTAACATTTGCGGATTCATTGATCACAGGTGGGGCAACGATTATTGCCATGGTTTTATTTGTTGATTGGCGTTTAACTTTGATTGCGTTGATCCCTCTGCCATTATTGGCTGTGACATCAAGAGTTCTAGGCTCAAAATTACATGATGCCTTCAGAGATTCGCAAGCGGCCTTTTCAACGATCAATGATAAAACGCAAGAGAGTATTACCGGAATGAAAGTGATTAAAACCTTTGGGCAAGAAAAGGAAGATATCCAAGATTTTACCGATAAAATCGATGATGCAATCGTTAAAAATAAACGAGTAAATTTTCTAGATGCATTATTTGATCCATTCATTACGTTGATCATTGGGATCTCTTATGTGTTAACAATCATCATGGGCGGACGCTTTATCATGGAAGGGACAATTACGATCGGACAATTGATTTCATTTATAAGTTATATTGGAATGCTCGTTTGGCCGATGTTTGCGATTGGCCGTTTATTTAATGTGTTGGAGCGTGGGAATGCCAGTTATGATCGTGTCAATGAATTATTGCATGAAAGAACACATATCATTGAAAAAAAAGATGCGATCCAAACACCAGCAAAAGGTCAATTATCAATGGAAGTCGCTCAGTTTACGTATCCTAAAGATGATCATGTAACGTTAGAACAAATCAAATTTGCTGTGGGTGTTGGTGAGACGTTAGGAATTGTCGGTAAAACGGGTGCCGGAAAAACAACGATTCTAAAATTATTGATGCGTGAATATGATCATTATCAAGGTCGTGTGACGTTTGGTGGTCACGATATCAAAGATTATTCATTGGATGCGTTGATGCATTCGATAGGGTATGTTCCTCAAGACCATTTTCTGTTTTCAATGACGGTACGAGATAATATTCGTTTTGCTAACCCTGATTTTACGGAAGAAAAAGTTGAACAAGCAGCAGAAATGGCTTTCATTAATAATGAAATCAAAGCTTTTCCTAAAGGCTATGATACCTTGGTTGGAGAACGCGGTGTTTCGCTATCTGGTGGTCAAAAGCAACGGATTTCGATAGCTAGAGCCTTGATTCTAGATCCAGAATTGTTGATTTTAGACGATGCTTTATCGGCAGTCGATGCTAAAACAGAAGAAGCCATTCTTTCGAATTTAAAAGAAGCGAGAAAAGAAAAAACAACGATCATTGCAGCTCACAGATTAAGTAGTGTGATGCATGCAAAAGAAATCATTGTTTTAGATGAAGGCAAAATTGTTGAGCGTGGTACCCATCAAGAGCTGTTACGCTTGGCTGGTTGGTACAAACGTATGTGGGATAAACAACAATTAGAAGCGAAAATTGAAGGGAGTGAAGCGTAATGGAAGAAAAATATGAATCAGAATGGACAAAATCAGTCCCTTTAAAAGAGCAAGTTTCGATTGTTAAACAGTTGCTTAAATTTGCTAAACCATTTCGTCGGACATTTTTAACTGCGATTTTGTTTGCATTGTTTCTTTCGGTGATCAATATAATGTTACCGAGGATCATTCAAATATTTATGGATGACTATTTAACACCGAAGACTGCAACAAACCAAGTGATTCTCTTATTTGCTGGGTTGTATCTTTTCGGTGTGATTATTAAAAGTATTGTCTGGTTTTTCCAGTGGTTTTTATATTCAACTGCTTCACTAAAAACCTATCAGTATATTCGCGTGAAATTGTTTGAAAAACTGCAAACATTAGGAATGCGTTATTTTGATCAAACACCAGCAGGTTCGATCGTGTCTCGTGTAACGAATGATACGGAAACACTATTTGAATTTTGGTATGTCTTTTTGATGGTATTGACGGGGATTTTTGCTGTAGTTTCCTCCTTTATTGCTATGTTTCAAATCAGTGGGAAAATTGCATTATATAACTTGATTTTCTTGCCGATTTTATTGATTGTAATTTGGTACTATCAAAAATTTAGTTCAAGAATTTACAGAAGTATGCGGGAAAAATTAAGCCAACTGAATACAAAATTGAATGAATACATTTCTGGTATGCAAATCATTCAACAGTTTAGACAAGAACATCGCTTAGAAAAAGAGTTTGAAGAAACGAACAATGATTATTTACGAACACGCTTTTCAATGATCAAAACGAATTCATTGCTGTTAGGTCCAATCATTAATTTCCTTTATACGTTGGCAATTGCGTTAACGCTGACATTATTTGGCTATGATGCGTTACATTCTCCTGTAGAAGTAGGGATGATTTATGCGTTTGTGACGTATGTACAAGCATTCTTCAATCCAATGACACAAATGATGGATTTCCTCAGTGTTTTTACGGATGGGATGGTTGCTGGCAGTCGGATTTTGAAAATTTTTGATAACGACGAGTTAACGCCACAGCAAAATATTGGGGCAAATTCAGAAATTATTCGCGGGAAAATTGAATTTCGTAATGTTAGTTTTTCTTATGATGGTCAGAATAAGGTCTTGAAGAATATCAGCTTTATTGCCAATCCAGGTGAAACGGTCGCATTGATCGGCCATACAGGGAGCGGTAAAAGCTCGATCATCAATGTATTGATGCGCTTTTATGAATTTTATGAAGGTGAAATTTTGATCGACGATCGTGATATTCGTGATTATTCGTTGCCTGAATTAAGGAAGAAAATGGGCTTGGTTTTACAAGATGCTTTTATGTTTTATGGGGATATCGCAGGAAATATTCGGATGTTGAATCCGGAAATCACAGATGAACAAATCAAAGAAGCTGCAAAATTTGTGCAGGCTGATAAATTTATTGAAACCTTACCAAAAAAATATCATGCAAAAGTAATTGAACGTGGAGCCAGTTATTCAAGTGGGCAGCGCCAATTGATTTCATTTGCCAGAACGATTGTAACAGATCCTAAGATTCTTGTATTAGATGAGGCGACGGCTAATATTGATACTGAAACGGAAGGATTGATCCAAGAAGGTTTGGCCAACATGCGTCAAGGTCGAACAACCATTGCGATTGCGCATCGTTTGTCTACCATTCGTGATGCCGATCTGATTTTAGTCTTGGACAAAGGACGAATCGTAGAACGTGGCAATCATGATAATTTATTAGTCCAACATGGTTTGTATGCAGATATGTATAAGCTACAAAATAGTGAAGGGTAGAATAAAAAAAGGTTTAGGACTGACTTTAGGAGTTAGTTTTAAACCTTTTTATTTGCTTATTAAAAGTAAGCGCAAAAATGCTGTTAACTAGAACAAAGCATGCTATAATGGAGAACGAAAATAAGTTATTGAAGCTATTTTTTACAGTTACTATCACTGGGCAGAAAGATAGACAATCCACTAGTTAAGTTGTAAAGTAAATGTACTTGAAAAATTCGGAGGTTGAAAAAATGATGTATGATGTAATTATAATTGGAGCAGGACCTGCTGGTATGACTGCCGCTTTATATGCGTCACGTTCTAATCTTTCAGTATTGATGATCGAACGCGGTGCCCCAGGAGGCCAAATGAATAATACGGCTGAGGTTGAAAATTATCCAGGATTTGATTCGATCATGGGACCTGAGTTGGCTTATAAAATGTATGAAAATGTTGAGAAATTCGGTACTGAAAATGCATATGGTATTGTGATGGACATTAAAGATCAAGGTTCTTACAAAGAAGTGATCTGTGATGATAAAACATATCAAGCTAAAACTGTGATCATTGCTACAGGCTGTGAACATCGTAAATTAGGTGTTAAGGGAGAAGAAGAATTTGCTGGCCGCGGTGTTTCTTATTGTGCTGTATGTGACGGCGCATTTTTCCGTAATAGAAAACTTTTAGTGATTGGTGGCGGTGATTCAGCTGTTGAAGAAGCAATTTATCTAACACAATTCGCTTCAGAAGTTGTGATCGTGCATCGTCGTGATGCATTACGTGCGCAAAAAATCATTCAAGATCGTGCATTTGCTAATGAAAAAATCTCGTTTGAATGGAACACTGTTCTTGAGGAAATCACAGGAAATGACATGGTTGTGACCGGTGGGCAATTAAGAAATACCGTGACCGATGAAGTCAAAGAAATCCCAGCGGATGGTGTCTTTATCTATGTTGGACTTGATCCACTAACTGAACCATTTAAAAAAGCTGGCTTGACGAATGCTGAGGGCTGGATCGAAACAGACCAAGACATGAAAACAAGCATGCCAGGGGTTTTTGCAATTGGAGATGTTCGTGAGAAAACATTACGTCAAATCACAACAGCCGTTGGTGAAGGTGGCATTGCCGGACAACAAGTCTATAAATATATTGAAGATATGGCAGAAGTTGAAGAAGTGAAATAATTTAAACCTGTATATTCAAAAGATCAGGATGTTTTTACTGACCAAGATCTAAGTCAAAGCTTGATAAGTTTTGGCTTAGATCTATTTTTATACCGTCAGTGGGAGTGAAGGGAATGATTCTTGATCTAAAAGCAATCGAAGAAATTGTTAATAATGAAAAGAATGCTGTCGGATTCTCTGGTTAAAGCATGTTACTTAACTTTTTCTGACATGACGCGTATTTAATGATAGAATGAAAGAGTAGATTAGAATAAAATGAGAGAAATGGTTGGAAAAGGGGTGGGTTGAAACGATGGAATACGAAGAAGATTGGTTTATGAGACAAGTAAAAGCTGCAGTGTTTAATCCATTTAAAAAAGTGTCAGAAGTTCAGGTCATGCCAATGATTCTAGTGACCGATGAAGGAACTGGAGAAAACTATTCGGTACCGATTCAAAGCTATCTTTCTGAGCTGATTTTGACATTACAAGTGAACCAAGCTGAAAACAGATTATTTTCAGAGTCTAAACAGATGACGGATGCGCAATTTTTTGAGTTAGGAAACTGGTTTTATGACCTTGTAGAGAATTTATCTGATGAAGAATTAGAAACAGCAAATTTCTCAAGAGCTGAAATTGCTCAAGGTAGAGCAGAACTGGCTAACCAGTAAAAAGAAAAGTGATTTATTTTATGTATTGCTTTTTCTTTTGACAATTGTAACTATATGAACTATGATGAGTAAGGATTCAAAACTGAATAATTGTTAGGTGAGGCTCCTATTTGGACACATGCTGCTGCCGCGAAAGAATCGAGAGACTCTTAGTTGGTTGAACAGGAATGATCGTGAAGGTCATTCATAACGTAGCTGATAAGAAATTATCTACGCCCTATAGTGCTAAAGCTCAACGATAGAGAAACTTTTATTTAAGTTGCTATTTCACGCACACTCTATTGTTGAGTGTGCGTTTTGCTGTTTAACACAGATTGCTTAGCAATCTGATGTTAAACAGTACTTGGCGACCATAGGGAGCGAAGTTCCGCAAAAAGAAACAAACAGCCAGAAGAAAAACAAAAGCCAGCTAGCAAAAAAACTAAGAGTTAAAGAGTGGACTGGCTCCGCCAGAGCAGATGAGAAAAAGTACTTAGCGACAGCAAGGAGCAGTTTTCAAGATAATAAAATCACCACCTAACAAAAAAATCCATCGTTCCAAAATAAAACAAAGAGAGGAAGAGTCACATGGAAGACCCCAGTCAGTCGATAAACAAACTAAATGTCCCCTTCATCTTAGAAACGATGGAATTGAAATAATACTTCTTTTCTCCTTCTAAATAAGATGAAGCATAAGGAGGAAAAGAAAATGATGAACAAAAAAATAGCAGATATAAAGAAAACAACAAAAGACCAAGAATTAAGAAAATTAGCAATGCTTTCTGAACGTGAATTGATGATGGAGCTACGTACCTCAGAAAAAGGCTTATCAGAAGAAGATGCTAAAAATCGTTTAGAAGAATATGGCCCGAATGAAGTATCCGCACAAAAACCGACGCCAGCAATTATGATGTTTTTAGAAGCATTTAAAGATCCATTTGTTTATGTATTAGCTTTATTAATGGTAGTTTCAGCTGTAACAAAAGATTTTGAAGCAGCACTTGTCATGGGAATTATGATTTTAGCCAGTGTTATTATTGCCTTTATTCAGGAGTATCGTTCCCAAAAAGCAAGTTTGAATTTAAAAGAGCTCATCGAAAATACAACAGCTGTAACGCGTGCCGGTCAAACGAAAGAAATTCCTATGGACGAAGTTGTCCCTGGGGACATTGTAACGCTAGCTACAGGTGATATGATCCCAGCGGATGCTGTATTGATTTGGACAAAAGATTTATTTATTAATCAGTCTTCTTTGACAGGTGAATCAATGCCGGTGGAAAAATTTGTGGATGCAGGAATCGATAAAAATTCAAAATCTGTTTCCGCTTTAGATATGCAAGACTTGATTTTTATGGGAACTGATGTGTTGAGTGGGCAAGGAAAAGCGATTATTCTGAAGACTGGACAAAATACGTTCTTCGGTGACATTGCCAAAAATGCGACAACACAACGTGGGAAAACTTCTTTTGATATTGGCTTGACGAAAGTCAGTAAATTTCTACTAAGAATGGTTATGATCCTGTTTCCAATCGTATTTTTGATTAATGGTATCACGAAGGGAGAATGGGGCGAAGCATTTTTCTTCGCAATTGCTGTAGCAGTTGGTTTGACACCTGAAATGCTTCCGATGATCGTAACCAGCAACTTAGCAAAAGGTGCGTTAAGTTTATCCAAGCATAAAGTGATTGTAAAAGAACTACCTTCTATTCAAAATCTAGGTAGTATGGATATTCTTTGCACCGACAAAACAGGAACAATCACAGAAGACAAAGTTGTTTTGGTTCAACATTTAGATCCGTTAGGTGAAGTCAACAATCAAGTGTTAGATATGGCCTTTTTAAATTCTCATTATCAAACAGGCTGGAAAAACTTAATGGATATCGCTGTAATTAATTTTTATGAGGAAAATAAGAATCAAAGCCCTTATCATTCAGTGACAAAATTAGATGAAATTCCTTTTGATTTTTCACGTCGCCGCTTAACAGTAGTCGTCAATGCAGATGGTCATCAATTTATGATTACTAAAGGTGCGGTTGAAGAGATGGAAGCTGTGTGTACACATGCAGAAATCAATGGCGAAATCGTACCGTTAACACCTGAATTACAAAAAAGAATGCGTGAAGTTAATATTCGTATGAATGAACAAGGCATGCGGGCATTAGCCGTAGCTGTAAAAAAAGATGTTCATAGTGAAGCGATTTATAGCGTGGAAGATGAGCAAGGAATGACGTTGATCGGTTTTATGGGATTCTTGGATCCTGCTAAGAAATCAGCGATCACTGCAATCAAGTCTTTACATCAACATGGTGTTAATGTAAAAGTTCTAACTGGTGATAATGACATTGTTGCGAAAAAAGTTTGTAGCGATGTAGGCATAGAAGTATCACATGTGGTACTTGGTTCTGATATCGATAATATGTCGGATGAACAAATGAAAGAAGAAGTCGAAAAAACCAATTTATTTGCAAAATTAAATCCTATGCAAAAGTCTCGAATCATTGAAACACTCCAAGGAAATGGCCATACAGTTGGTTTTATGGGAGATGGGATCAATGATGCACCAGCCCTTCGTAAAGCAGATGTAGGTATTTCTGTAGATACAGCGGCTGATATTACAAAAGATGCAAGTTCGATCATTTTATTAGAAAAAAGCTTGAATGTTCTAGAAGATGGTGTGATCGAAGGTCGAAAAGTTTTTAGTAATATGATGAAATATATTAAAATTACCATTAGCTCAAACTTTGGGAATGTTTTTTCAATATTGATTGCAAGTGCCTTCTTGCCATTTCTACCAATGCTTTCGATTCAATTGTTGATTCAAAATTTGATTTATGACATCGCACAGTTAGCCATCCCTTGGGATAATGTGGATGAAGAAGATTTATTGAAACCTGTCCGTTGGGAAACAAATGGCTTAATGAAATTTACTTTGTGTATTGGTCCTGTAAGTAGTATTTTTGATATTATGACTTATCTTGTGATGTGGTTCGTCTTTAGTGCCAATACGATCGGTAGTCAACATTTATTCCAAACAGGTTGGTTTGTGGTTGGATTAGTTAGTCAAACCTTAGTTGTTCAAATGGTTCGAACTAGAAAATTGCCGTTTATTCAAAGTATTGCATCGCCCGCTGTGATTCTTGCCAGCTTAGGAGCGGTCGGCTTGGGACTATTGATTGTCTTGACACCAATTCGGGAGGTTTTCGACTTTGTGAAACTTCCAGCTAATTATTGGGGCTGGTTCATTTTGATCATTGTACTATATTTGATCACAGTAGAAGTAGCCAAACGGTTATATATTCATATCACCAAAGAGTGGATTTAATTTAGAAAAAAGCTGATTTCATTTTTAGAGAATAATTATTTTAGCAAACGAAAGATTTTGATTCACTTTTTTTAATAAATTATTGATGAGTAAATCACGAAAAATTTCTCTATGATTGGATGCGTTATTCGTAAAGAATGAAGAAAAACTATTTTTAAATTATTAATATTCGCTTTTTATGGAACAAAGACAAAATTCAATCATTTTGTCTTTGTTCCATTTTTCATATTTTGAAAAAGTCTGTTCATTTTTTAGCAAATAATTTCTAACTTGTGAATCGTCTGTAGCATAACAATGATCGTGATAACTATAACAGTAGATTGTCAAAAGATATGATTAGGAAGGCTATTTGTAAAACGGTTTCTTGTTTGTGATTTTAATCACTAACCTTTGGTACGAAAGGATTTAAGTATTTTAATCAAATTTAAAGAAATGCTCACTTTTTACTTGCTCTTTTACCTGTTTAGTGATAATTTGTAAGTGTAGTCGATAAAAAGTAATACAGTTTTTCACACTGTTTTACTTTTTACGAAAAAAAGAAACGTAACAGAGAGGATTGTGTGACAAAATGGCAAAGGCAAAGAAACAAAAACCTATTGACTTTAAAGCACTTATGGAAAAAGTCGACGCTGATTTCCCAACATTTCAAATTTTAGATAAAGATGGGAAAATCGTAAACGAAGATGCTGTACCGGATTTATCAGATGACGAATTAGTAGAATTAATGACTCGTATGGTTTGGTCACGTGTATTAGACCAACGTTCAACTGCATTGAACCGTCAAGGTCGTCTAGGCTTCTTCGCACCAACTGCTGGACAAGAAGCAAGTCAGCTAGCAAGTCAATTTGCGATGGAAAAAGAAGATTACCTATTACCTGGTTACCGTGATGTACCTCAATTAGTTCAACACGGCTTACCATTAACAGAAGCATTTTTATGGTCTCGTGGCCACGTAGCGGGTAACCACTACGCACCAGAATTAAATGCTCTACCACCACAAATCATCATTGGTGCACAATACATCCAAGCAGCTGGTGTTGCTTTAGGAATGAAAAAACGCGGCAAGAAAAACGTTGTCTTCACTTATACAGGTGATGGCGGTTCTTCACAAGGTGATTTCTATGAAGCAATCAACTTTGCAGGAGCATATCATGCAAACGGCGTGTTCATCATCCAAAACAATGGTTTTGCGATTTCAACACCTCGTGAAAAACAAACAGCAGCTAAAACATTAGCACAAAAAGCTGTAGCAGCTGGAATTCCAGGGATCGTCGTTGACGGAATGGATCCACTAGCAGTTTATGCAATCGCTAAAGAAGCTCGTGAATGGTCTGCAAATGGCAATGGTCCTGTTTTAATTGAAACATTAACTTACCGTTATGGTCCACATACATTATCAGGTGATGATCCAACTCGTTACCGTTCAAAAGATATGGATGACGAATGGGTACAAAAAGATCCATTAGTTCGTTTCCGTAAATATCTAGAAGACAAAGGTTTATGGTCTGAAGAAAAAGAAAACGAAGTAATCGAAAAAACTAAAGAAGAAATCAAAGTAGCAATTGCAGAAGCTGATAAAGTTCCAAAACAAAAAGTTTCTGATTTCTTGAAAAATATGTTTGAAGTTCAACCTCAAAATATTAAAGAACAAATTGCATTCTACGAAGCGAAGGAGTCGAAATAATCATGGCACAAAAAACAATGATCCAAGCAATTACAGATGCCTTAGCTCTTGAAATAGAGAAAGACGAAAACGTCTTGGTCTTCGGTGAAGACGTTGGTAAAAACGGCGGAGTTTTCCGTGCGACTGAAGGTTTACAAGAAAAATTTGGCGAAGACCGTGTCTTCGATACTCCTTTAGCAGAATCTGGAATCGGTGGTTTAGCTTTTGGTTTAGCTTTAGAAGGTTACCGTCCAGTTCCTGAAATCCAATTCTTTGGATTCGTATTTGAAGTCTTTGACGAAATCGTAGGTCAAATGGCTCGTACTCGTTACCGTATGGGTGGAACACGTAACATGCCTATTACTGTTCGTGCGCCTTTTGGTGGTGGTGTGCATACACCAGAACTTCACTCAGATAACTTAGAAGGATTGATTGCTCAATCTCCAGGTATCCGTGTCGTTATCCCATCAAACCCATATGATGCAAAAGGACTATTGATTTCTGCAATCAGAAGCAATGACCCAGTTGTTTACCTAGAGCACATGAAACTATACCGTTCATTCCGTGAGGAAGTGCCGGATGAAGCATACGAAGTACCTTTAGATAAAGCAGCTGTGACTCGTGAGGGTACTGATGTTTCTATCATCACTTACGGTGCAATGGTTCGTGAAGCAATCAAAGCCGCTGACAACTTAGCGAAAGACAATATTTCTGTTGAAATCATTGACTTACGTACTGTCGCTCCTTTAGATGTCGAAACAATCATCAAATCAGTTGAAAAAACTGGTCGCGTAGTCGTAGTTCAAGAAGCGCAAAAACAAGCTGGCGTTGGTGCTATGGTTGTTTCTGAAATTTCTGAACGTGCAGTATTATCATTAGAAGCGCCAATTGGCCGCGTATCTGCTCCAGATACAATCTTCCCATTTGGACAAGCAGAAAACATTTGGTTGCCAAATGCTAAAGATATCGAAGCGAAAGCTAGAGAAATCGCAGAATTTTAATTAGAAACTAATAAACGTTACTTTAATAATATGCCTTGATTTTCACGTGATATCTTATCACGTGGAAATTTAGCGCTGTTATTTTCAGTAAATGACTAGTTAGACAGATACGATAAAGGAAGGGAAGGCTTAAAAAAATGGCTTATCAATTTAAATTACCAGATATTGGTGAAGGTATTGCAGAAGGCGAAATCGTAAAATGGTTCGTTAAAGCAGGAGATACCATCAATGAAGATGATACATTATTAGAAGTTCAAAACGATAAATCTGTAGAAGAGATCCCATCTCCAGTTACAGGAACAGTTAAATCTATCGTAGTACCAGAAGGCACAGTAGCAAATGTTGGAGATGTATTGATCGAAATCGATGCACCAGGACATCCTGAAAATGATGCAGCCCCAGCTGCGGCTCCAGCTCAAGAACAAACGCCTGCACAACCAGCAGCTGTTCCAGAAGCACCAGCAGCTGACAGCAGCAGTGGCGTTTTCCAATTTAAATTACCAGATATCGGTGAGGGTATTGCAGAAGGCGAAATCGTAAAATGGTTCGTTAAATCAGGCGATACGATCAATGAAGATGATACTTTATTGGAAGTTCAAAATGACAAATCTGTTGAAGAAATCCCTTCACCAGTTACAGGGACAGTTAAAAACATCGTTGTTCCAGAAGGTACAGTAGCAAACGTTGGGGATGTATTGATCGAAATCGATGCACCAGGACATAACGCTGCACCAAGTTCAGCGCCAGCAGCAAGTGCGCCTGCTCAAACAGAACAAGCAGCACCAGCTCCAGCAGCTTCAACAGGTGTCGTAGCAGCGGCTGATCCAAATAAACGTGTGTTGGCTATGCCATCAGTACGTCAATTTGCTCGTGAAAAAGATGTAGACATCACACAAGTTGCACCGACTGGCAAAGGCGGACGTGTTACTAAAGCGGATATTGAAAGCTTTATCTCAGGTGGCGGACAAGCAGCAGCGCCAGCACAAGCTGAACAAACTGCGGCAACACCAGTAGCAACTGAAACAGCAGCTGCACCAAAAGCTCCAGCTAAACCATTTGTTTCTGATTTAGGCGAAGCTGAAACACGCGAAAAAATGACACCAACTCGTAAAGCAATTGCCAAAGCGATGGTTAACAGTAAACATACTGCACCACACGTTACATTGCATGACGAAGTTGAAGTATCTAAATTATGGGATCACCGTAAGAAATTTAAAGATGTTGCAGCAGCTAACGGTACGAAATTAACATTCTTACCATACGTGGTAAAAGCATTGACAGCAACAGTTCAAAAATTCCCAATCTTGAATGCATCAATTGACGATGCAGCACAAGAAATCGTTTATAAAAACTACTATAACATTGGTATTGCAACAGATACTGATCATGGTTTATATGTACCAAACGTTAAAAATGCTAACACTAAGAGCATGTTTGCTATCGCTGATGAAATCAACGAAAAAGCAGCTCTTGCAATCGAAGGCAAATTAACTGGTGCGGATATGCGTGATGGCTCTATCACAATCAGTAATATTGGTTCAGTTGGCGGTGGCTGGTTCACACCAGTTATCAACTACCCTGAAGTTGCAATTTTAGGTGTTGGTACGATCGCTACACAACCAGTTGTAAATGCAGATGGTGAAATCGTTGTTGGACGTGTCATGAAACTTTCAATGAGTTTTGACCACCGTATTGTTGATGGCGCAACTGCTCAAAAAGCAATGAACAACATCAAGCGTTTATTAGCTGATCCAGAATTATTATTAATGGAAGGATGATTATCACATGGTAGTAGGAGATTTCGCCATTGAATTAGATACAGTCGTAATTGGTTCAGGCCCTGGAGGATACGTTGCAGCGATTCGTGCTGCTGAAATGGGTCAAAAAGTTGCGATCATTGAACGTGAGTTTATCGGCGGTGTATGTTTAAATGTTGGATGTATTCCTTCTAAAGCATTGATCGCAGCAGGACATCACTATCAAGAATCATTAGACTCAACAATGTTTGGTGTAACAGCTAAAGGTGTAGAGCTAGACTTTACGAAAACGCAAGAATGGAAAGACAATAAAGTAGTTAATACATTGACAAGCGGTGTTGGTTTCCTTCTTAAAAAACATAAAATCGAAATTATTGAAGGAGAAGCTTTCTTCGTTGATGAAAACACCTTACGTGTCATTCATCCGGATTCAGCTCAAACTTACTCATTCAATAATGCGATCGTAGCAACAGGTTCTCGCCCAATCGAAATCCCAGGATTTAAATTTGGCGGACGTGTCTTAGATTCTACTGGTGGTTTGAACTTGAAAGAAGTGCCTAAGAAATTTGTTATCATCGGTGGCGGAGTTATCGGTGCAGAATTAGGCGGAGCATATGCGAACCTTGGTTCTGAAGTAACGATTTTAGAAGGTAGCCCTTCAATCTTACCAACCTATGAAAAAGACATGGTTAAACTAGTTACAGATGACTTCAAGAAGAAAAATGTAACAGTTGTAACCAAAGCAATGGCTAAAGAAGCAATCGACAATGGCGACAGCGTAACTGTAAAATATGAAGTAGACGGCAAAGAAGAATCAGTCACTGCTGACTATGTAATGGTAACAGTTGGACGTCGTCCAAACACGGATGATCTTGGTTTGGAACTTGCTGGTATTGAAGTTGGCGAACGTGGTTTAGTTCAAGTGGACAAACAAGGCAGAACAAACGTTTCAAATATTTTTGCTATCGGAGATATCGTACCAGGCGCGGCTCTTGCGCATAAAGCAAGCTATGAAGCGAAAATTGCTGCAGAAGCAATCTCTGGTAAAAAAGTAGAAGTAGACTACAAAGCAATGCCTGCTGTAGCCTTCACTGATCCAGAATTAGCAAGTGTTGGTATGACAATTGCTGAAGCTAAAGAAGCGGGATTAGAAGCAACTGCTTACAAATTCCCATTTGCTGGTAACGGCCGTGCTATTTCTTTAGGTAAAACTGAAGGATTCGTACGCTTGGTAACAACAAACGAAGACAATGTAATTATCGGAGCACAAATCGGCGGAGTTGGCGCAAGTGATATGATTTCTGAATTATCATTAGCGGTTGAATCTGGCATGAATGCTGAAGATATTGCATTAACGATCCATCCACACCCATCTTTAGGGGAAATTACTATGGATGCTTCTGAGTTGGCTTTAGGTTTGCCAATTCATATTTAAATAGCATATTTGTCACACAAAGAAAGACCGAGCTAGCCAAGCTCGGTCTTTTGTTTTGCTTTGGCTAAATAAATAGCCCTTATCAAGTAATGAATAATAACTTGATAAGGGTGGGGTTAATTAAGGGCTTTTTTGTTCTTTTTAATAGTAGCAAACTGCAGGTAGAAACCATTCGCTGATAACATATAAATAAAGGGTAGATATTGTATCAGATATCTGGAACGACCTCCTTCAAATAAAAGCAGGTATAAAAACGCACCTAAAATCGTTAATTTAAGAATTGCTAATAAAGTATCGTCCTGATCATTTTTAAATTTTTTTCTTGTCACAAACAATAGACCAACTAATGTAATCATCCACATGAGATGCATAAAAAGACGGACTGTTTTGACTTTCTCACCTTGTTGATAATAAGTATCTCTTAGAAAAATCTGTATAGGATCGTTTGATTGTACATAGATTTGCGCGCTGCCATCTTGTCCCCAACCAAAGTCTCCTCTATCAGTATTATTGAAATGCTTTTTCATTAAAAATTTTGTATAGCCTGTAAAACCGTAATTTTTTATTCGCTCTGCTATTTTTTCGCTAGCATAATTGACTTTGCCTTCTTTTGTAGGAATCGATATTGTTGCTCTGGTGTCTTCTTCGCTGAAGCCGCCACTACCCGTCAAGCCCATCATGACAAAATGCTGCCAAGGCTTCGCTTGATTTCTGTCGAGAACAATAAGCTTTTGATGGTCTTCGAATAGATGAAAGAGTTTCATTGTTCCAGCAAAAGGAAGACAAAAGAGTAGCGTTATTAAGAGTACTTTTTTTAAGTTGATTTTTTTAGGGTCAGTTAGCAAATTAAATAGCTTAATCATACTATAGGCAATTAGAAAAACAATAGAAGAGGGTTTTAATAGGTAAGAAATCGCGATTAACCCCCCTAACACAATCACTAAATAGTTATTGTGTTTCTTCTTGGTGAGCGAATAAATCCACAAAGTAATACTGATTACTGGCAACATAATAGTATCTGTATAAACCACCAGCATCCATGGTGATAAAGCTAATGGGATAAATGCCAAATAAAAGGAGAGATAAGCAATTTTTTTATTAAAAAGATTTTTTGCTGCCAAAAAAATAAAAATAAAGCCAATATCCATAAAGAATGTATTGGTTAGTTGCCAAAACATCCAAGAATTTCCTAGCGACTGATGGAAAAAATTCCCTATTTGACTTATAAAATACATTAAGAAGAAAAATAAATTATTATTCGGATTTTTTGATAAATAAATGCTAGCGATAGAGTCTGGAGAATTTTTAACTAATTCAGTTACACTAGCGTGAATACCATCTACATCCCAACCAATCGGCACATGAATATAGTATAGAATAATCACTTGTAAGATAATACCTACTGCGAATAGTAACTTAGTAATAATCGCTATATTTTTTTTGAAGAAAGCAAAAAATTGTTTTAGTTTTTTCTGTATAAATGAGCGGGTGTTGGTGGGAATAAATAGGATACAAATAATAGAAAACAGAATAAGCAGGAATGCCCAAACTTTGTCGTTGATATTTGAGATATCTAATAAACTGCTCCTGAGTGTTCCGTAGAACGTATAAAGTATTGATAAAAGAAATAGACCGTTTAAAATTGAAAAGATTGTTTTTTTCATGCAGAATCTCCTAGTAAATCGAATTATTTTCATTATGCCAGTATTCATTATAGAACAATAATAAGAATTAAGAAATACCAGCTATAAAAAAAGCATTCTAAAAGTTAAAAGTGTTTCTTTAACTTTTAGGACGCTAACTTTCTAGTAAATTTTTTTAATCTAGCGATGAAGTTCTCTGTCGTCTTGCTCATCAATTCTATGAACCATTTCAAGCAATCCACCATTTCCTTCGTCAATGATTCTTTTAACTCTAGAAATCGTTGTAGTACTGCTTCCAGTGGCTTCTGCAATATCACTATAGGTTTTATTTAATAGTAGCAACTTTGCAACTTCAAATCGCTGAATCATAGAATCCAGCTCCTTTAGGGTCATTAAGTCGTCAAAGTAATTGTAGCAATCTTCTAGTGTCTCTAAAGCTAATAGAGAACGGAAAAACTCATCGCCGTGGCCGTCTTGTATCTTGTCGATTTTCATAAGTTCCTCCTAAATTTAAAAGCGGAACAAATCGTTTAATCCTGTAGAAAATTAGGAAATTGTTATTGAAACGTTCTTTGTTTCACTAACAATTTATCTATTTTCCTAAGGATTGATTTGTGCAGCTAGATAATATAAAGTGTGATAGGTCGTTCAGCTCTGACAGAAAAATAGGAAAAATTGATTGAGATGCTTTTTGTCTCATTCAATGTTTATTTTTTTCCGAAGCTAGACAATATATAGATAATAATAGTTCACAATGCTGTACTGTATCCGTTCTAGCAAGCATTTTTTATTATAAAACTTTTTTGAATTTTGTCCAGTAAATTGAATAGATCAATACAAAAGTTTAAAAAAAGGGTAAAGCAAAGCTGATTTTCAGTTTTGCTTCACCCTTTAAGAATAGGCCGATTATTTTTATTTAGACGTTAATTTCACTAATGTGTATTGTTTTTTACCTTTACGAACAATAATGAATTTTCCGTCAAAGCTGTGCGCTGCTGTAATGACAAAATCCAACTCTTTAATACGATCGCCATTGATTGAAATTGCGCCATTTGTGATATCTTCTCTTGCTTGGCGTTTAGAAGGTTCGATTCCAAGCTCAATCAACCAATCAACAAGATTTTGATCAAGTGTGTTTGTTTCAATAGTAGGCATATTTTTGAAGCCTTCTTCAATTTGTTTCGAAGTTAGATTTTTTACATTACCTGAGAATAATGCTTCTGAGATCGCTAGGGCATCGTTTAAATCTTCTTCGCTATGCACAAATTTTGTCATTTCTGCGGCTAATACACGTTGCGCTTCACGTAAATGTGGTTCAGTTTCTACTTTGACTTCTAGCGCATCGATTTCCTCTTTTGTTAAGAAGGTAAAGAATTTCAAGTATTTGATTACGTCACGGTCATCTTGATTTACCCAGAATTGGTAGAACTCGTAAGGTGTTGTTTTTTCTGGATCTAACCAAACAGCACCACCAGCAGTTTTACCAAATTTTGTTCCGTCTGCTTTTAGCATCAATGGAATCGTTAAACCAAAGGCTTTGGCATCAGCGCCTTCTTTTTTACGAATCAAGTCTAGACCAGCTGTGATATTGCCCCATTGATCGGCACCACCGATTTGCATGCGAACGTTATTATGTTGGAATAAGTGTAAAAAGTCCATTGATTGTAGGATTTGGTAAGTAAATTCTGTAAACGAAATTCCTGTTTCTAAACGGCTTGCTACGATATCTTTCGCCAACATTGTGTTGATATTGAAGAATTTACCGTAATCTCTTAAGAAATCTAAAAGAGTCAGGTCATGTGTCCAATCGTAGTTGTTTACTAAGGTTAATGTGTTATCTGTATCTACTGCAAATAATTTTTCCATTTGTCTTGTTAAAGAATCAACATTGTGTTGAACAGTTTCCATTGTTTGTAATTGACGTTCTGTCGTACGTCCACTTGGATCTCCGATCGTGCCCGTTGCGCCACCGATCAAAATAAATGGATGGTGTCCAAATGCTTGGAATCTTTTTAGCATCATAAAAGGAATCAAATGCCCGATATGCATGCTATCTCCTGTAGGATCCACACCGCAATATAGTGAAATGCTCTCGGTTTCAACGTATTCACGTAGACCTTCGCTATCTGTTTGTTGGTTGATGGCGCCACGCCATTCTAATTCATCAATAATGTTTGTCATGTTTCTTCTTCCTTTCCTAAATAAAATAAAAAACGCCCCATAGGCTATTAGCCTATGGGACGAACTCCGCCGTGTTACCACCCAAATTGTATATGAAATATCATATACCTCTCAAATCTGTATCGTAGATAGACGCCTACTTACGGTAGGAAACTAAAAGTGTAATTCACAAAAAATGTATATGTCAACTCTCACTAAATGTTGACTCTCTGAAATAGGGACATTCTTGCTACTTCGCTTTATTAAAGTTTGATATGTTATTTTGTAGCAATTCTACGACAAATAAGCCGACTTGTCAAATACTTCTTTTTTTCTTTTTTTCTTTTATTATTTTTAAATGAGGTATTTCTCATTTAAGTTACTTTCGATTTAATCTAGGTTTTTTGAAAGGTAAAAGAGCCTATTATGATTTCTAACAATTATGAACGACTTTTTTACAATTAGCGGTTTTATGTTATTTTTTTCACACAAATGCTTTAGCGCAGTAAAGTATCGACGCGCTAGATAGAATAGAAAAATCTTAAATAGCGGGCTTTTTTTTTAATTCCACTCTTTTTGACTTGAGCGTAAAACGTACCTATACTTTGGGAGTGATTTCACATGTGGGAAACAAAAAAATAATTTAAATCAGGAGGTCAAATTTAAACATGAATAAAAAATTATCATTATTTGGACTAATTGGAATTACCATGGCCTTTTTTGGAACGGTTCGTAGTGTTCCAACATTAGCATCTACCGGATGGGCACAAATTTTTTATATGCTGATTGCAGCATGCTGCTTTGCTTTACCAATTGCTTTGATTTCAGCCGAGTTATCAACAGGTTGGCCGGAAGAAGGCGGCCCACAAGTTTGGGTACGTAATGCTTTTGGAGAAAAATGGGGTTTTGTTACGTCATGGTTATTATGGGTGCAAATGTTTTTCGGAATGGTTATGGTTGCTTCAACTGTAGGTGTATTACTTGGTTACGTAATCGACCGTCCGGATTTAGGGCACAATAATTTATTTATTTTTATTATGATACTGATTTCTTATTGGGGCATTACGTTACTTAATTTGAAATTTGACATGGTAAAAATTGCTGGTGACTGGGGTGCTGTGATCGGTGTCTATATTCCTTTTGTTGCTTTAGTTGTTCTAGGGATGATGTATATGGCAAAACATGGAATCAACCAAGATAGCTACTTAGGTCATTTTGAAGCGAGCAAGTTATTACCTGATTTTAGCGACTTAGGTAGCTTACCAACGTTAACAGGAATTATCTTCATTTTTGCTGGGGTAGAAATTTCATCTGTTCATGCAAATAACATTGATAATCCAAAACGTAATTATCCAATTGCAGTTATTGCATCTGTTTTACTATTAGTTGTGTTTAACTTAGCTGCTGGTTTAAGTGTGGCAGATAGTGTGCCAGCTGGAAAAATGGAACTTGCTAACATCACACAACCATTTGTGATCATGACACAAGATCTTGGGATTCCCGCGATTTTTAATAACATTATTTCATTGATGATTTTAATCGGTGTTTTAGTTCAATTGAGCGCTTGGGTTTTAGGTCCAAGTAAATCAATGATCAAAGTTGCCGAAGAAGGGAACTTACCGCCATTCTTCCAAAAACGTAATGCAAAAGGCATTCCAATTGTTTTTGTCATGATTCAAGCGATTGTTATTTCACTTGTGTCATTCTTATATGTTGTAGTGCCAGATATTAGTGCGGCATTCTTGATCATCACGATCACAACAACAATCCTTTATTGCGTAGTCTATCTATTGATTTCACTTTCAGCGATTAAGTTACGTTACAGTATGCCGGATGTAAAACGTCCGTTTAGATTGGGAAGTAAAGGCAATAGCTTGATGTGGTTTGTCTCCATTTTAGCCATCGTGAGTGTGGTTGTGACGATTCTAGTCAGCTTGATTCCGCCAACCTCTGTGCCACAAAGTGGTCACGTAGCGTATGTTATTTATCAAGTTGCAGCAACGGTCATCATGATCGGTATTGCCTTGATCATTTATAAGAGAAAGAAACCAGAATGGAAGAAAACTGATAAATAAGAAACAACATTTTCAACATGATCAATTATGAAACTATTGGAGGAAAATATCATGAAAAATTTCAACACAGACGATACGAATTTAAAAGCATTATTTATAGGTGACAAAGGTGAAAACGTTGATTTGTTCAAAGAACTATTAAACAAAATGATCGACGAGCATGTTGGCTGGAGACAAAACTATATGCCGCAAGATTTACCAGTTATTACACCACAAGATAGAAGCTCTAAAAGTTTCCAAGAAACAGCAGACAACATGAGAAGTGTCTTCAATGTATTATCTTCACGATTACGTACAGAGTCACTTCCATGGCACTCAGCAGGCCGTTTCTGGGGCCATATGAACGCCGAAACATTAATGCCGTCAATTATTGCCTATACAACTGCAATGCTGTGGAACGGCAATAACGTGGCTTATGAGTCATCACCTGCAACTTCACAAATGGAAGAAGAAGTTGGAATGGAATTTGCGACATTGATGGGCTATGAAGATGGTTGGGGTCATATTGCAGCAGATGGTTCAATCGCAAACTTAGAAGGTTTATGGTATGCCCGTAATATGAAATCATTACCATTTGCCATTAAAGCAGTCGTGCCAGAAATGGTTGCAGGTAAATCAGAATGGGAATTACTAAATATGTCTACAACAGAAGTCTTAGATATTTTAGATCAAGTACAAGATAACTTTGACGAAATCAAAGCACAATCAGCTCGTAGTGGTAAAAACTTAGATAAATTAGGTAAATGGATCGTACCACAAACAAAACACTATTCATGGTTAAAAGCCGCTGACATTATCGGTATTGGTTTAGATCAAGTCATTGCTGGTGAAGTAAATAGTGAATACCGCATGGATATTGATAAACTAGAAGCCCAAATTCGTGATTTAGCAGCTCAAGGTATTCCAACGCTTGGTGTTGTAGGCGTGGTTGGTTCAACTGAAGAAGGACAAGTTGACCGTATCGACCAAATTATTGCTTTACGTGATAAATTAGCTAAAGAAGGTATCTACTTCTATGTACACGTGGATGCGGCTTACGGTGGTTATGGACGTTCAATCTTCTTAGATGAAAACGACAAATTCATCGAATGGGACAAAATCGAAGAAGTTTACGCTAAAAATGGGATCTTCATGGAAAAAAATGATTGGTTAACAAGAGAAGTTTACGAATCATTCAAAGCAATTGAACAAGCTGAATCAGTAACCATTGACCCTCATAAAATGGGGTATATCCCCTATTCTGCTGGTGGTGTCGTAATCAAAGATATCCGTATGCGTGACGTAATCTCTTACTTCGCAACGTATGTATTTGAAAAAGGTGCTGATATTCCAGCCTTATTAGGTGCTTATATTCTTGAAGGGTCAAAAGCTGGTGCAACGGCTGCCGCTGTTTGGACTGCTCATAAAGTATTGCCATTAAACGTAACTGGTTATGGTAAATTGATGGGTGCAAGTATTGAAGGAGCTTATCACTTCTATCACTTCATCGATGGGTTAGAATTCCAAGTTGGCGACAAAACAATCGAAATGCATGCTTTAACAAAACCAGACTTTAACATGGTTGATTATGTATTTAACGAAAAAGGCAATACTGACCTTGTGAAAATGAACAAATTAAACCATGACTTCTATGACTATGCTTCTTATGCAAAAGGTGGATTATATACCAACGAATTCATCACATCACATACTGATTTTGCCATTGAAGAATATGGACACAGCCCATTTGAATTTGTAAACAGCTTAGGCTTCTCTCGCGCTGAATGGGAACGTGCGGATAAAGTAACAATTTTACGTGCTGCTGGTATGTCACCATATATGAATGATAAAGAAATCTTTGATGAATATGCAGAAAAAATCAAAACAGCGATCCAAGAAAAATTAGAAGCAATCTACGCTGAATAAAAGAAAATGTTGGTAGAGGCAGAAGTATCTAAAAGCTGCGCAAGATATTAAGAACATAAAAATTCCTGATAAAGTAACTTTTTATACGACTGTAATTTGACCACTGTGGGTGCGGTAAAGCGTTTATTCAAGCTTTGCCGCAGCTGCAGATTTTCTATAAATACAAATAAATAGGAGAAGATGGAAGGCATCTTTCATCGATTTCTATAAAAATGTGAGGAACAATGTATGAAAAAATATCAAGTTAATTTTAACGAAGCAGTTTTCTTATTAATAACATTATTGTTGATGATCGGCTCCAGTATTATTGGTTTTGGTATTCCTGCCCATGTTGCTTTATTGATTGCTATTGGTTACTTGCTATTATTCGCTGTTTATAAAAAATTTTCTTGGGATTTCATTCATGATGCTTTGGTTGAAGGGATTTCTTCTGGTATTATTCCAATAGTGATTTTTATTTTGATTGGAGCATTAATCAGTGTTTGGATCGCTGCTGGAACTATTCCAACAATTATGGTTTTAGGCTTTTCTTTCTTGTCAGTGAAATATTTTATTCCAACCGTTTTTATAGTGTGTGGCATCGTAGGAGGCGCTGTTGGCAGCTCCTTTACGACGATTTCAACGATCGGGATCGCTTTTTTGGGAATGGGTAGCTTGATTGGAGTCGATCCGGCATTAACAACTGGTGCAATTGTTTCTGGCGCTTTTTTGGGCAATTCAATTTCGCCACTTTCAGATACAGTTAATCTGGCTGCGGCGATTTCAGAAGTCGATTTATTTGATCATTTGAAAAATACATATAAAACAGCGATTCCAGCTGCTATTCTTTCGTTCGGCTACTTTTTAGTTATGGGACTACATTATGATGGTGCTTTGAACAGTACGGAAATCCAGGAAATAGTTGATACGCTAAATGATAATTTTACGATTTCGTTTATTGCGGTGATTCCTTTAGCACTCTTGTTCGTTTGCGCATGGAAGAAAATCCCAGCAATTCCGACATTGTTACTGAGCATTTGCACATCCTTGATTTTGATGTTTTTTATGAATGGACATTTTTCGTTTGTAGAGACAGCTGACATGATCCAAAATGGTTTTATTTCTCAGACAGAAAATGCTCAAGTCGATGAGTTGCTTTCTAGAGGTGGAATTCAAAGTATGATGTGGTCAGTATCGTTAATCATCTTAGCGTTGGCCTTAGGCGGTCTACTGGTAAAAATGGAGATCATTGATTGTTTATTACAGCGGTTTGAAACAGCGATCGCTTCTCGTAAGAAGCTGATTTTTGTCACGATGATGAGTTCAATTGGAATCAATGTTCTGATTGGCGAACAGTACTTGTCGATCATTTTACCTGGGAAATCATTTCTCAATAAATTTAAAGAAAAAAAAGTCCCTTTAACGTTGTTGTCTAGAGGCTTAAACGATGCTGGTTCTGTTGTAAATCCTCTGATTCCTTGGGGGGTGAGCGGCGTCTTTATCTCAGGCACTTTAGGGATTGCAACAATAAACTATTTACCATATGCAGTATTTTGCTACATCTTACCAGTAGTGTCATTTGTAGTCACGATGATTAGTAAAAAGAAAGCTAAAAAATAAATAAAAAAATACAACGCTATTCTTAGATGAATAGGTTGTATTTTTTTTTAGAATCAACTTGAATTATTCACCAAATGTCTTAAGTCCCTCATGATACAAATAATCATCGATTTCTGTAATTGACAGTCTATGTGAGATACCAAAAATGACGACAGCATCCCAGGGGAGTTTTGGGTAAAGCTGAGCGTACCCAGTCTTTTTCATCAGTTCATTTGTTTCTTCAAGGGTCAGCTCAAGACCAATAGTTAGTGCTATAATTTTTTCTCTTGAAGGGTTTCGTTTGCCATCAAAATATTGATAGCCTGTTGCTTCTGCGATGCCTGCTTTTTTCAATACAGCGCTTTTTGTTATATTTTTTTCGATCAGCCAACGATTCAAATAATCTTTTAAGACGTTATCAAGTGTATAATCTCGCGTTTCAGAAAGAGCTGTTTGGAAATTTTCAGCTTTTTTTAATGAATGAAGTAATTTGTCTGTATCTTTTTCCTGCATATCAAGATCTCCCATATCTAAAATATCATACTGCTATTATACATTGATTTTCACAAAGAGCGGGGTATTTTATTACTTTTTTTGCTATAATTAAAAAAGTAAACAAAAAAATGGAGTGTAAAAAATGGAAAACGTAAATAATTCAGTTCCATTTTCCTATAAAGAAATTGAACCATTAACAGATAAAATCAATGGACCGATTCTTGTAAGAAAAAAGGACACAAAAGAGTTTTTTGTGAAGAAATGCTATCCACTTTATTTAGCGGACAATTTAATTACGCTGCAAAAAATCAAACAGATCAATTTACCAAAGATTCAAGAAGTCGTGCTCGAAGAAGGTCAACTTTATTTATATGAAGAATTTATTCATGGAAAAACGTTGACAGAAATTATTAACTCCTCAGAAATAATGGAGACTAAAACGATTTTAAACCTAATATTGGCTTTATTGGATGCGTTGATTGCACTTCATAGTGAAGACTTGGTCCATCGTGATGTTAAGCCTGGGAATATCATGTTGACCAATGATGGAATGTTGAAGTTGATTGATTTTGATGCTGTGCGGGTATTTGCTGGAACCAAAGAAACTGACACCGTTCAGTTAGGAACAGTAGGCTTTGCCTCACCAGAACAGTTTGGTTTTGCGCAAACAGATGCAAGAAGTGACCTGTATGCAGTAGGGGTGGTGATCAATATTTGCTCAATCAAAGACTATCCTAAAAATCAGCTAAGCACCGATCCATTTTTACATGATATTATTGTGAAAGCAACAAGATTAGATCCGAAAAATCGCTATCAGTCAGCAATAGAAATGCAAGCTGATGTTAAAGAAAAATGGAATCTCTTGCATGCAGGAACAATAGAATTTGTTGAATCTGGAAAGTTTATTAAAAAGACAATTAAAAATAATAACGTCAAGATTGAGTTAAAGCCTCCGAAAATAGATGAGGAGGCCATTATAGCCAGTGGACAGCAAGATGCAAATACTCCGATCCGATCCTTTTTAAGAAAATATGTGCCAGGATTTCGCACAGGTCAGCCATGGAAGATAACCGTGGCGGTCATTTACTATGTGTTTGTAGGAATTGGTTTACCAGGAAATATCTATGAGGGACGAACGGTTATTCAAAAGCTGCTGTTAACATTGGAAGGAAGTATTCTTTTTATTTTACCGGTGCTATTATTTACGAATTTTATGAACTTTCATAAGAAAATTCCATTGCTTAATTCTAAAAAAAATACAATACGAGGAATCGGCTATATGTTGTTGGTTCTGAGCTGGTTAGGCTACTATGGTTTATTTTTATTTGTCACCAATGGCGGTGCAAAAAGGTAATCGAATAGCCGATTCGTTAAAATTATGCAAGTTGCATAAGATTATCCTGCAGTGTTTTAGTACGATAAGCATGTACCAACGGACTAAATAACAAAGGGGACAAAAAAATGAGCATGAAGAAAATTGTTTTGATCGGGGTCGGCATTTTAGTAGTGGGCGGTGTTCTAGCAAATATGGGCTCTGATTCTAAAGAAGAGGCAAAGTCTAAAAACGAAATATCAACCAGTAAAGTAGCCAAGCCTAAAAAGGAAACAACGACCAGTAAAGTAGTAACAAAACAAGAAGTAGATACGCCTGTTGAAACAGATAATGGTGACTTAGGTGAATATCATGTTGTGATCAAAGAACTAACATTTGCAAAAGATTACAATGGGGCCGATGTAGGCGTGATCGATTATGAATTTACAAATAACAGCGATAAAAATGCGATGTTTTTAACATCAATCTCAACGAAGGCTTTTCAAAACGGCATTGCCTTGGAATCAGCAATTATGATGGAGTCAGGGTATGTGGATTCAATGACAGAAATCCAACCAGGAGTGACATTGAATTTAAAAGTTCCTTATAAATTAGCAGATATGACAGCACCAATATCCGTTGAGGCAACTAAATTATTTAGTGATAAAGTAAAATTAACAAAGGAATTTGTTCTACAGTAATTTGAAGAAGGTAAAAAAGGGTGAAAAAGGTGGTTCAGCTAGCATTTCTTTAAGTAGAAATTGACTAGTTTTTAGCTTCAAAGGGAGCAAAGGAATTGAGTGTATTCCTTATATATGGCCGTGTATTAGGTGTATTGGAACAGGTAGCTGTTAAGATGTAGTTATTTGGTCCGAAATCAATTAGTCTTTGCTGCCTGACTGATTTTCCAAATACGAAAACAGCCAAAACCACAAAAAGAGAACGTCTGGATTTATTCCAAACGTTCTCTTTTTTTAGTCTAGATTATTTGGCAGATCAGTGTTTTTTTCAGTAACCGAGTGGATTGGTTTAACTTTTAAAATATCTAGGAAAAATGTAAAGATAGGGATACCAACGATCAATCCCCAAACACCAAAAAGCCGTTCACTGATCAATAAAATAACAAACGTATAAAAAATCGGCAAATCTGTTTTACTGGACATAAATTTAGGATTCAATACATAAGACTCAAACAAATGCACGACGATGATCACGACTAAAATATAAATCACATCATTGATACCGCCTTCTGAATAGGCGATAAAGCTTAACGGAATACAGGAAATAATCACCCCAGCAACCGGTATCAAACTTAAAATAAAAATCATGATCGCTAAACTTGGTAATTGATGAAAGCCGATCAAGGCTAAACAAATGGTTGTGATCCCTGTATTAACAACGGCAATAAAAAATTGAGCTTCCATTACAACACCAAACGTATTGACAAACTTATCGGCGAAAAAGTAAATATCTTGAAAAAACCAGTCAAAGTCGCTTTTTAGAAATAACTTAGAAAATTCTGTCATTTGCTTTTTCTCGATCATAAAAAAGAAACTTAGGATAAAAGAAAGAACAAAGGAAAGACCAATCGATCCTACATCTTGAACATAGCGTAAAAGAATACTTGCGCCATTTTGAATTTGAGACATGAGGTTCGATTTTTCTAGATAATTATCAATGATCATCAAAAGCTGATTATGATCATCTGTCGGAGTTTGGTAGAAATGGATGACGGAATTATACATCTGCACGGATTGATGAATTAAAACTGGGACATATTTTGTAATAGCCAGATAGATTAAAAAAACGATCAAAGAATACGTGGCTAAAACGAGTATGAGGGACGGAACCCTTAAATAATGTTGCACAAATTTCACGAAATGAAGTGCTAAAAACGTAAAAATAAACGTCAATAAAATCATTGTGATCATACTTCTAGCTAAAAATAGAACAAAAATAACAACCGCCAAAACAAAAAAACGCCGTAACCGTTCATTTTGGATAAACTTTTCATACATGGACACAGGCTTCGCTCCTTTAATACGTTACTTATTATATTATAAGATAACTATAATGCTTTTTCAGATTTTAAGATAGCAGTTTTATCTATAATTCTAAAAAAATTAACTAGTTATTAAATAGTGATATTTATGAAAGAAAGTATATACATATCTTAGTTGTTATTTATAATTTTGTTGTTCAAAAAATAATTACATTAAACGTGGTGTTTTTGTAATTATCCAGCATGTAAATTTTTTTATTTTGTTATTCTATTGAAATCCAACCTCCTTTTTGTTAAGTTTAAAATACAAAAAGGGGGTTTTAAATTGAAAAGAGTTACTAAGTTAACATTATGTGTTTTTTTTGTTTTAATTTTATTCTTTGCAGGATGTAGCAGTAAAGCAAATGAAGGAGATCTGGATAAAAAAATCTATAATCTGGAAACAAGTTTCAAAGAAACGTATCAATTGTGGGTAGATATGAAAAATATGGGAGAAATCAAGAATAAAGAGTATCCCAAAGATCTAAGAAAAGTAGCGACTGATTTTAAAATAATTGGGGATAAAGCAAAATTAAGTAGCTATCAAAAACTTCTTAGTGAAGAAGACAAAATGATTTATGAGACGTATCGACAATTATCACCAGAAATCAAGGAACTCGCAAGAACAATTGAAAAGTCGAGTTTTGAACAAGCAAAAACACAATATGAACTGATTCTAGAAAAAGAAGAAGGGGTAAAGGAGTAGGGAGATGATGAAAAAGGGATGGAAAAGAAAAGGAATTACTCTGTTTGTTGCTGGATTACAAGTTTTAGGCTTGTTTCCTTGGGGAGCAATCCAAAGTTTTGCACAAGAAAATGAAAAAACAGAAACTGTTGGTTCAAGTGAAGTCATCACTACACCAGAAAAAGTGAAAAAAGAAGATCTTGATCAACAGACACAACAAAAACTCAAAGAAGCTGACGAGAGTAGTAAGAAAGAAAACGAAGTAACTGAAAAAATAGACGATAAAACAGAAACAACTTTAGACGTTGCACCGCAATTAAAATCAGCGTTTGAAGCAGATGAAAAAAACATGCTGGCATCAGTCAAAGACGATATGGAGAAGAAAGGGTTAACAGAAATTGTAGCCGATCGTTCAGAGACAACGAAAACATTTGTTCATCCTGAAACTGGTGTGGGGGAAACCGTTGTTTTTACAGAACCCATTCATTTTAAAAAAGAGAAAGATAACTGGCAAGAATTTGATGGTACTTTTGAACAGGAAAAGGGCGTTTATATTGCAAATGAGCAGGTTGAAGTTCAAGTGCCTAATGAAGTGACTGAAAAGAACCTGCCTACAGTCAAGGTCGGTGATGCAAAAGTAGGGATCGGTTTACCTGACGATAAATACGAAGTACAAGCGGTTAAAGATGACAAAGTCTTATTAGCTGCTGAAAATGACTTAGAACCTATAGAAATTTCATATCAGCCGACAGGAGTTAAAGTCAGTCAATACATTTCTGAGGAAACGGACTTGGCAACGGTCAAATTTGCGTTAAAACTACCTGATACTCTTCAAGCGAAAGAGGAAAAGGATCAGGGGATTATTGGTCTATATGACGGTGAGAAGCTTGTAAGTGTTGTTCCTACACCAACGATTGAAACAATAACAGGTGATTTTATTTCAACTGCAGAGGCTGATTTTGACAGTAAAACGAATACCTTGACGCTAAAAGCTCTTGATCAAGAAAAAAGTCAAAACTTAAAAGCGGCACGTGTCAATGTCCAATTTGTCCAAGCAAAAATCGAGCAAGGAATTGAAGCGACTAGTATTCGTCAGTACGATGACAAAATGAATTATTGGTTCCAAGACTATATGTATATTGGCTATGACGATGGGTATAACGGAACACTAGGTGCTGCTCATTTTGTTACGTATGGTTTGATCAAGATCCCTGATGCAGAATTGAAAAAAATTGGTAAAGGTAGAGAAATCGAATCAGCAAACCTTTCATTATTTAGAACAGGAGCACCTGGTTTTTGGGGAGATCGTGCGAAAGATGGCAGTGGCAAAGTAGTCAATCGCCATTTTGAAGTCCATGGCTTGACGAAAGATATTGGCGCGTTTTCTAAAGCTACGTATAAAGGCTTTAGTGATGCAAAATTCCCTTATGGACCACCTGCCAATGAAGCAGGCAAAGAAACCATGATTGGTGGCATTGATCCAAATAACCGTAGAGTTAATTTTGATATCACTCATTTGGCAAACGATTGGATCAATGGCGGCAGTAATTTCGGGATGATCGTTAAAACGAATAAAGTAACGTCTCATGAATTGCCTTATTCTACCGCTGAAGTTTTTGCTGCTCCAAAAGGCGGCGTAACGACCACTTCTCCTTATTTAGTGATCAAGCATCGTGAACGTCCACCAATCGATAAAAACATGCCGCTTAAAGATACGACCTTGAAACTACGTCCCTTTGTCAGTTCTGATAATGACGGCTTAGTTCAGTTTCAAGCATTAGGTATGGATGGTATCGGTCGACCAGATGCCAAGATAAATTATCGTGTGCTTGATACAAGTGATAAAAATAAAGTAACCTTCTCAGGAACGGATCCATCGATTGGGCGAGATTATATCTTTCCTAATTACCCAAAACTATTTGAACATGCTAATCGTTATTTAGAACTTTCCAGCAATTGGCAAACCAATACATTATTGACCAGCTCTTTGAAAGAAAATCATCTTTACAAAGTAGAAGCTACGATCACGCATGGAACGGAGGAATCAAAGCAAACCTATGATCAGTTCCAATTATACAAAGTGACCAGTCAAGATACATTACCACGTCTCTTAAAATTCTACGGCTTAGAAAAACAACGAGCAACATTTATGCGGGATAATAACATGAAAGATGAATTATTGACCCAAGGAAATATTGTATTTATTCGAAATCCAAAGAAAAATCAAGGAAAAGCTTATCAGTCACAACCACTTTCTAAGGCCGATAAAATTCGCTTAGATGCATTATCTGTTGGTCGAGGGAAACATTGTAAATACGGTTTTGAACCAATCAATATTGGTAGTGGAAATTTAATTTATGAAATGACGGATAGTGTTTGGTATGATTTCGAAGAAGAGCAACTTTTTGCTAGAACCTATAATTCTAAAGGCGGCGGTATGGATAGCCCAGTCGGCAGAAACTGGACACTAAACCAATACTTGACTTTAAACCAGTTAGAAGATAAATCAATGATGCTCACAAAAGAAGATGGTGGTAAAATCTTTTTTGACCGTGGGAAAGATGGGCGTTATCAAGTATCAGACGATTCGCCTTATACATTGACGAAAAAAATCAAAGATGAAAAACGCAGTTTTGAATTGACAAATACGGAACAAAAGTTGACCTATCTATTTGATGCAACAGGGCAAATAAGAAAAATTACCAATGCCTATGGTCAAACCAAAGAATATAGCTACGAAGAAGAAACTGGATTTTTAAAAGCAATCAAACAATTTAACGGCGGCAAAGTTTTATTTGACTGGGATGATAATGGGCACATAAAAAAAGCTACTTTTCCAGATCAGACGACGAACACCTACGAATATGATGCAAAAGGAAACTTAACAAAAGTGACCGATGCGTTAGGAAAGAAAATAGTCTATACGTACAATGATAATCACTTTATGACCTCATATTCTGATGACGAAGGAACACTACTTTATCAAAATAAATTTGATAAGGAAGGCCGTGTTATCGAACAAACAGATGCCAAAGACAATACTGTTACGATCACATATGAAAAAAATAAAACGACGACCATCGACGGCAATGGAAACAAAGAAATCACTACCTATAATGATCATTTCCAACCAACAAAGATTGAATATGCCGATGGAAAAAGCGAAACCAAACGCTATAATGACCGCTACCAGCTGATTGAGGAAATTGATCGAGCAGGCAATAAAACAACGTATGAAAATGATCCAAATGGTAATGTGACTAAAACGATTTTTCCAGATGGAAGTACAGAAGTTAGCTTATACAATGCCAGTAACCAGTTGACAGAGCAAACGGATCGTTTAGGCAAGAAAACCACTTATCACTATAATGAACAAGGAAAATTACTACAAGCCACACGTCCAGATGGAAAAACGATCACCTATTCTTATGATGGACAAGGGAAAGTGACGAGTAAGACCGATGCGGATGGAGCCACAGAAAACTATACGTATCAGGCTGGTAATTTAACGTCGATCAGTGATGCTCATGGAGCAAAAACTAGGTATGAATATGATGCCAAAGGCTTGATCACCAAAGAATTTGATGCAGCTGGAAATGCTAAAATATTTAAACGAAATAAGCGTGGTGAACTGATCGAAGAAACCGATTTTAATGGGAATAAAAAGACGTATTCTTATAGTGCAGAAGGATACTTACTTTCAGAAACCGATTTTAACGGAAATCAGACAAGTTTTACGTATGATAAATTAGGCAGAAAAATTACTGAAGTCAATCCTGCTGGCGGGAAAAAGACGTTTGAGTATGATGCGAATGGAAATATAATCAAAGAAACAGATTATCTGGGGAATGCCAAAGCATTCACGTATAATGAATTAAACCAAGTAATCGAAGAAAAAACAGCTACAGGTTCAATTACGCGTTATACCTTAAATGCCCTAGGTGATCCTCTAACTGAGACAGTCGATGATAAGAAAAAAACGACCTATGCTTATGATAAAAATCAAAATCTAATTAAAAAGGTCGATGCATTAAAACAAGAAACAATTTATGAATATGATCAAAAAGATCAACGGATCAAAGAAATATACCCTGATCAAACGACAATTCTTTATGAATACGATGAGTTGGGCAATGTAACGGCTAAAACAGATCGTAATGGGCTTAAAACTAGTTATTCATATAACGAGAAAAGTCAATTGTTGAAGGAACTAGCAGGAGATCGTGAAACTAATTATACCTATGATTCACGAGGCAACAAAACAACAGAAATCGATCCTGAAAATAATCAGCATTCCTTTGATTTTAATCCCTTAGGTTATCTTTCAGAGCAAACCGATGCTGCTGGCAATAAAACAGTCTATGAAACCGACAATCAAGGAAATGTGACGAAAATCACGGATCCAGATGGTAACGTGTTAACCTACACGTATGATGGGGAAGGGAACGTTCTTTCACAAACCGATGCATTGGGAAATAAGAAGCTATCCACTTATAATTCGTTGAATCAGCTAGCCACAACAGTTGAACCAACGGGGGATATTACCCAGTATCATTATGATGCCAACAGTAATTTAGTTGAAAAAATCGATGCATTAGGCAATAAGACAACCTATAGCTATACGAAAGATAATCAATTACAAGCATCAACTGATCCATTAGGCCAAATAACGCAGCTCTCTTACGATGCTAGCGGAAATTTAATTTCATTTGAAGATGCAATCGGTCGAAAAACAACGTATTCCTATGATTTATTAAATCAATTAACAAAAGAAGTAACACCAGGAAGCGTCACCATCAATTATAGCTATGATGTTCTTGGTCAGCGTATCAAGCAATCCGACAGCAACGGTAAAAGTGAAAGCTACACCTATGATAAAAATGGTCAGATGCTTACAGCGACAGATGAACAAAAACGAAAAATTTCCTATGAATACAATCTTTTTGGTGAAAAAATTGCCGAAACTGATGCGGCAGGCAATAAAACAAGCTATGCATACAATAAGCTAGGACAGCAAACGACAATCACTCACCCACAAGAAACGAGTCAAACATTAACCTACGATGGTTTAGGACATGTTTTGGAAGAAGTGATGCCAAATGGTGGAAAATATGCCTATAGCTATGATAAACGCGGGAATTTGATCAAAGAAACCAATCCATTAGGCCAAACGCAAAGTTATGCCTATAACAAAAACAGTCAACTGGTTCAATCAACAACCGCTAAAAATGAGATTACGACCTATAGCTATGACAAAAATAATCGCTTGATCGAAACCAAAGATCCTTTAGGCAATAGTCAGAAAATCAAGTATGATGCCAATGGCAATGTCATAACAGAAATCGATGCTGAAGGAAATCAAACAGCCTATGCCTATGATGGCAATAACCAGCTGATCCAAACAATCAATGCTAAAAAATTCCAGCAAACAGTTAGCTATGATCCAGTTGGACGGAAAATTGCTGAAACAGATTTCAATGGCAACAAAATAAGTTATGAGTATAATGCCAATGATCAACTATTGAAAAAAACAGAACCGAACAAACGCATCACAACCTATGAATATGATGCACACGGAAATCTTTCAAAAATCACAGATCCTAAAAAAGCTGTGACAGAAATGACCTATACCTTGGATGGTCAACTTGCTTCTGAAACGAATGCAAAAGGGTATAAACGGTTGTATGAGTATGACACTTACCGCAATTTACTGGCTGTAAAAGACAACGTCAGAAAAGAACCACTTGAAATGTATAGTTATAATCACTATCAACAGCGCATAGCACAAACCAATGCAGCAGGCAAAAAGACAACTTACGACTACAATAAATTTGGCCAGCTCATAAAACTGACTTATCCTAATAAAACTAGTGTTGCTTATAGTTATGACTTACTAGATCGAGTTTCTGAAATGACAGACATTCGTGGTAATAAAACGAAAACAGAATACGATGAAAATGGTCAAGTGACCCGCTTTATCGCACCTGGTGAACAAGTTTCTACCTACGAATATGACAGTAATGGAAATGTGACCAAAGAACAAGATCCAATGGCGTTTACTTCTAGTTATACGTACAACAAATTAAATCAAGTAGCAGAAGAAACCGATGAACTCGGGCATAAAACAACCTATGCCTATGATCAATTACAACAAGTCGCAAAAATCACAGATCCTAGAAACCATCAAATAGCCATGGACTACGATGGTAACGGGAATTTAGTGAAAGAAACGGATGCAAAAGGCAAAGAAAAACATTTTGGTTATGACGCAAACGATCAACTGGCTAGCGTCAAAAATCGATTAGGGAAAACAACCAATTATACCTACGATCTTCAAAGTAATTTGACCAGTGTCAAAGATGCGCTTGGTAATCAGACTACCTTCAACTATTCGCCAACAGGTGAGTTGGACAGTGTTCTTTCAGCCAATGGAAAAAAAGAAAGTTACGAGTATACGTTAGATGGACAACTAGCGCAAACGACTACACCAAAAGAAGAGACGATTCAATACAAGTACGATGAAATGAATCAGCTTGTCGAAAAAGTCACTAAAAATGCCAACTTCACATATACCTTTACGGATGAAGAAAAAATGAAAAGTGCGGCTTATGAAACAACGGAACCAACTGTAGCAATCGACAATGAAGCGTTGAAGCAAGCTGTGCCAGCCAAAGGCGAGGTGACATTTGAATACAATCAATACGGAGATTTGACGAAGGCAACGGATGAAAAAGGTGAAAACTTAACATACGGCTATGATGCTTTAGGACGCAAGACTAGCGTGACCTACCCAAGCGAACGAAAAATCACGTATGAATACGATAAGAAAAATCAACTAACCGTTGTAGCAGATGGTGATCAAAAAACGGTATACGAACACGACGGAGCAGGTCAAGTCAAAAAAATCAGCTATCCAAATGGCATAATCACACAATATGACTATTTAGCTACAGGAGAAATCAGCTCAGCTGAAACCTTAGAAGCAAATGGAAAATCATTAGCCAAAATGACCTATGTGTACGACGAAAATGACAATCTTCAAAAAGAAACGATTCAATACCCGAAATTAACACTTGAAAAAACGTATGAGTATGATGCCGAAGATCAACTGACGAAAGTCATCGAAGTCGAAGGCAAGAAAAAGACTGAAATCGAGTACTATTACGATGATGCTGGTAATCGAATTACCTATTCAGAAAAGGTCAATGACAAAGAGAAAACCTTCTATGAATACAAAGTCAATAATATGAATCAAGTCACCGAAATCACGAGTGAAAAAGGCGCTAAATTTGAATATGATGCCAATGGCAATGTCTCCAAAAAGATTGCCGTGACCGGTGAAGTGACCACGTATCTCTATGATGTAGAAGACCGCTTGATTCAAGAAACAAGCAGTAACGGTGTTTATACCCTTTATGGATACGATGCACTAGGTAATCGTGTGATCAAAGGTACAGCAACCGAACATGGCCGTCGGATCAAAACCGATCTAAAAGCTTGGATGAAACAAACCGATCGTACCGCCCAATTAGCGCTAAACAACCAAGATGTTACCTTACATGAAATATTAACTGCTGTAGCGAAACAGCCCACCATGGCCGATCGCTTACGCTGTTTACCAAAGGATCGACCATGGCGTAAAGACCATGATAAACCAAGAAAAACCGTTGAAACGGAGAAACTAAAAAAAGAACTGGATAAAAACCATTCAATCAAAATCATCACGTCATTGAATGAATACAATCAAGAACACACTAGTCCAGCTAAACTCACGCAAGAAACTTATGATAAAAAAGTCAAAACCACCCAAAGACAAGAATTTACCTTTGGAGAAGAAACCGATATCTTAGGAGACCAAGAAGACGAATACCATCGTGATGGTTACGGCAGTATAGGCACAATAGTCGAGCGACAAAGCGGTGAATTAATCACCAATACCTTGTATAATGAATATGGGGAAGCCGCCTTACGTTTAGAAAACGAATACGGCTACCGCAGTGAATACCATGATCAGTCTAATCGGATCCATTTACGTGCTAGAGAATACAGCACCACAACAGGACGTTTCCTACAAGAAGATACCTGGTATGGAAAAGTGGAACAACCACAAAGCCAGAACCGCTATATCTATGTAGAAAACAACCCACAGAAATACCGTGACCGCAGCGGAAATGCTGGTTGGTGGTCTAAGGCATGGAACAACGTGAAGAAACAAGTGAAAAAAGTAGCCCAAAAAGTTTGGAACGGTGTCAAAAAAGTAGCTAGCACTGTCTGGAATGGTGTAAAAGCAGTCTGGAATGCCGTTGTCCCATCCTCACCTCGGGTTTCAAGTTCTTGGGGCGGAATGCCATCAGGCATTCGCTACACAGGAAATTACGGTGGAAGAACGTATTACCCACAACGCAATTACGTCGGTGTCAATTATATCCGAGGAAGAAATGGACAGCCTGTTGGTTATCAGACGTATAGTCAGGCGCTGTATTATCAAAGTGCGGCTTATCGCTATCAAGTACAGGTAGCTAGAGCACAAGCGACACGAGCAGCAGCTACAGTTCGAATCAAGAAAGTATGCGATACGGCGGATAAGAAATGGACGGGTT
>NZ_JXLC01000034.1:0-42877 GCF_001886225.1 Enterococcus silesiacus
CAACGCCGAGTGAACAATTAACTGCAACAGCCAAAGACGCGGACGGCAATACAAGTCCTGGAACATCATTCACAACACCAGCGGACCCAGTAGTGGTTCAAGCGCCAACTGTGGAAACTGTAACAGGTACATCAACGACAGGCTATACAGTAAATGGAACGGCAACAGCAGGTAACAGAGTGGATATTAAAAACACAGGCGGAACAATTATTGGCAGTGCTATGGCAGATGGCAGTGGTAATTACACAATCACAATTCCAATAGGATTAGCACAACCGCTTCAACAACTTTCTGCTATAGCTGTGGATGGCGATAATAATCAAAGTTCGGCAACACCATTTATAACACCAGCTGACCCAGTGGTTGTTCAAGCACCAACAGTTGATACTGTAACCGGAAGTTCAACAACGGGTTATACAGTAACAGGAACAGCACCGGCAGGAAGTACAGTAGAAATTAAAAACACAGGTGGTACAGTAATTGGAACAGGTGTAGCAGATGGTAGCGGAAATTACACAATTACGATTCCAGCCGGTTCAGCAACACCAAGTGAACAATTAACTGCAACAGCTAAAGATGCAGATGGCAATACAAGTCCTGGAACAACGTTTACAACACCAGCGGATCCAGTGGCGGTAAGTGCTCCAACAGTTGATACTGTGGCAGGAACAGGAGCAACTGGCTATACAGTAACAGGAACAGCAACTACCGGCAATACAGTAGAAATTAAAAATACAGGTGGAACAATTATTGGAACTACGATTGCGGATTCAAGCGGCAACTATACAGTTACGATTCCAGTTGGTTTAGCAACACCAAACCAACAATTATCCGCAGTAGCCAAAGACGCAGATGGTAACCAAAGTCCAGCAACACCATTTACAACACCAGCTGACCCAGTGGTAGTCACAGCCCCAACAGTTGATACTGTAACCGGGACAGGAGCAACGGGTTATACAGTGACTGGAACAGCAACTGCTGGAAACACAGTGGATATTAAAAATACAGGTGGCACAGTGATCGGAACAGGGACTGCTGATCCAAGTGGTAACTATACAGTTGTGATTCCAACTGGAGTAGCTACTCCAAATCAACAATTAACGGCAGTGGCGAAAGACATAGACGGTAATCAAAGTCCAGCGACACCATTCACAACGCCAGCAGATCCAGTAGTCGTTCAGGCTCCAACAGTTGATACTGTAACAGGTACATCAACGACAGGCTATACAGTAACTGGAACGGCAACATCAGGTAACAGAGTGGATATTAAAAACACAGGTGGAACAATCCTTGGAAGTGCGATTGCAGATGGCAGTGGTAATTACACAATTACAATTCCAGTAGGCTTAGCGCAACCCCTTCAACAACTTTCAGCTGTAGCTGTAGATGGAGATAATAATCAAAGCCCAGCAACACCATTTACAACACCGGCTGATCCAGTAGTGGTTCAAGCGCCAACAGTTGATAATGTAACAGGTAATTCTTCAACAGGTTATACAGTAACAGGAACAGCACCAGCAGGAAGTACTGTAGAAATTAAAAACACAGGTGGGGAAATAATTGGAACAGGTGTAGCAGATGGTAGCGGTAATTACACGGTTACGATTCCAGCAGGATCTGCAACACCAAGTGAACAATTAACTGCAACAGCCAAGGACGCAGATGGCAATACAAGTCCTGGAACAGTCTTTACAACACCAGCTGATCCAGTATCAATTCAAGCGCCAGTTGTTACTAGCGTAACAGGAAATTCAGGTACTGGTTACACAGTAGTTGGTACTGCGGTTGCCGGGGATACCTTGTCAATCAAAAAATTAAACGGAACGATGATTGGTTCAGCTCAAGTAGATGGTAGCGGCAATTACTCAGTAGTCCTTCCATCAGGTTCAGCTAGCCCGCTAGAACAATTGAGAGCAATAGATTCTGATAGTGCAGGTAATCAAAGTCCAGCAACACCGTTTACTACACCAGCGGATTCTGTAGTAGTAGCAAAACCAATCATAACTAGTGTAGTAGGCGATTCTCAAACTGGATACACAGTCAAAGGGACAGCAACTGCCAGTGACTCTATATCACTTAGAAGCCTTTCTGGTGACGAAGTAGGAGCCGGAGAAGTTGATGGTGCAGGTAAGTTCTCAATTGAATTAGATTCTCAAGATGTAGACCCGTTACAACAATTAAATGCAGTCGCAATTGATGATGCACTTAACACTAGTTTACCAACACTATTTACAATCCCAGCTGATCCATCTTCAACTATTGAAGCTCCAACGATCAGCAGTGTTACAGGAACGTCGAAATCTGGCTATATCGTAATCGGTAAAGCGACAGCAGGCAACAAAGTCAAAATTCGCAATGTTGCTGGAAGAGTCATCGGATTAGGTCTAGCTGATTCGAATGGAACATTTATATTCAGAGCCCCACTTGCACTAGATGGTGAATTTGCCATTGCTTTACCAAAAGGCTCAGCAACTGAAAATGAAGCGTTGACAGCGACAGCTGAAAATAATATTGGCGAGGTCAGCACGGCAACTCCATTCATGACACCAGCCGATCCAACAGTCAAAGTTGCAACACCAATTATTAGCAGTGTAAGTGGCAATTCAATGACAGGCTATACAATCAAAGGAATTGCAACACCTGGAAATGATGTAGAGCTTCAAAATACTGCTGGAGAAATTCTAGGTGCGGCAACGGCAAGTGAGACTGGCGGCTTTGTTATCGAAATCCCAATTGGTTTTGCGGAGCCAAAAGAACTAGTTTCAGCAATCGCCAAAGATAGTGATGGGAATCAAAGTGAACCAGCGAACTTTAAGCTTCCTGCTGATCCAGGCGACAGCGATGGCAATGGAGCTGGCAACGGTAATGGAACTGGTAATGTTGGCAACTTAGGTAATAATGGAAGCTCTGGCTTGAAAAACCTAAGTGCTACACAAAAAAATCTTCCAAACAATGGTGAAATCATCAGTAATTGGGGATTGGTAGGTGCGTTACTTCTAGGTGTCCTAGGATTCTTCACCTTTAAACGTACAAATAAAAAAGAAGAAGAATAAAGTAAAAAAATAACACATGAACTTTCTATAAGGGATAAAACATGAGGTGGGGCATTTGTCCTATCTCATGTTTTTTTATAATAACAGCTATAACTGAAGAATTATGACAGATTTTCATTGAAAGAAACTTTCTTTCTAGATCTTTTTATCGTAAAATGAAATTAGACAAAAAGAAAGGGAGGATTTACACATGCCGATTCGTGTTCCAAAAGAGCTTCCAGCGATTAAAGTACTAGAAAAAGAGAAAATTTTTGTGATGGACGAAGATCGCGCCATGCATCAAGACATTCGCCCTTTAGAAATTTTGATCTTAAATTTAATGCCTAAAAAAGATGAAACTGAAGTTCAACTTTTGCGCTTATTAAGCAACACACCGTTGCAAATCAATGTTGAGTTTTTACATATGAGTACTCACGAAGCAAAAAACACTTCAAGTGATCATTTAAAACGTTTTTATCACCAATTTAATGAACTCAAAGAAAAATTTTATGATGGATTGATCATTACAGGGGCACCGATTGAACATCTTCCTTTTGAAAAGGTTGATTATTGGGAAGAGTTACAGAACATTTTTAAATGGAGCCGAACACATGTGTTTTCAACTTTTCATATTTGCTGGGGAGCACAAGCTGGGCTGTACTACCATTATAAAATTGATAAGCATCTATTGAATCAAAAACTAACAGGTATCTATAATCACGACGTATTGAAACCAACATGGAGTATTCTAAAGGGATTTGACGATGTCTTTTTTGCACCGCATTCCCGCTATACAGGTGTTGATCGAAAAGATATAAATGAGACCGAAGAGCTGGAAATTTTAGCTGAATCAAAAGAAGCGGGTCTTTTTTTGGTTGGGAATAAAAATAATCGGGCATTTTACGCAATGGGTCACTTAGAATATGATCGAGAAACCTTGCAAAGAGAGTTTGAACGAGATCAATCGAAAGGAATTCAGCCTAATCTGCCACAGCACTATTTTCCTGATGATAATCTAGATAAAATACCGCAATTACGTTGGCATATGGCAGCATCGTTGTTATTTTCTAATTGGCTGAATTATGCGGTTTACCAAAACACACCTTATGATTTATCTGATTTGCTGAAATCAGATAAATAGTTGAAAAATAAGCTAAGACAAACGGACTACTTTTACGATAATATTATTATTTTTTTCAGATGCATTCTTGTTCCATTTTTATAAAAATCAACGTATTATAGGAAGAAGGAAGGAGGGCAATTACAGTTATAATAATTGAGATAGACTGAGATAAACAACACAAATGCATTATTATTTTTTTCAATCAGTTATTTATTTGAATAGAAAATAGTACGAAGTAGTCAAACCTTAGAAATGGTCCCAAATTAGCTTTTTTAAATCAACCATAGTTGGAGGAATAATTATGAAAATACCTAAAAGATTTTTAAGTGGGCTGTTACTTTCACTGCTATTTCTTTTTTCGTTTGTCCCAGCCTTTGCGCAAGAAATTGATGCAATTATTGCACCTACAGGAATAAAAGCTGTCATCGTGATCATTCCATTGATTTTAGTTTTAGTGTTATTGTTTATGAAAGTAGATATGATCATTGCAGGATTTGTCGGTGGCGTCTTGGCAATGATCATTGGCGGAATTGGATTGGAACAAGCAAATAAACAGTTACTTGAAACCATACCAATGATGCTCGGCATCACTGTTCCGATCATCAACTCAGCCGTGGCAATGGCTGTTTTTAAATCAGGTGGTTATTCAGCAGCATTAACGTTGGCAAAACGAGGAACAAAAGGAAAAGTTGAATATGTTTCAGCTTTTATCGTTATTTTGTTGGCGGCGGCAACCTATATGTCTGGAATTGGCGGTGGCAGTGCAATGGTTATTGCACCATTAGCATTTGTAGCAGTGGGTGTAGTTCCAGAACTAATCGCCGCAATGTCTCTCGCTGCAGCTGTTTCGTTTACAACCTCACCAGCCTCATTAGAATCCAGTATCGTCTCTAAGTTGGGCGATTTCAGTGTAGCTAAATACGTCTCGGATATGCGTCCGATTTGGTTACTTTTTTGCGCTTTAGCTATTATATTAGCTTTTTGGGGAACCAAACGACGGAACATCGGTTTTAAAGAAAATAACGATGATGACTACGCAAAAATGAGCAACAAGACATTATTTAAGCTGACTTTACCAGCAATTTTTCTATTATTTGCTGTCATTTTCGGTCCAGTAGTAAATGAGCTTGTTGGTTTTCCGCTGTTAACACCATTAGTTTACATGGTCTTCACATTAGCTTTGATTTTTCTTTGTTCCGACTTCACTTTGAATCAATCTGTTGAGGCGATGGTCGATGGTTCGACATATATTTTGACACGATTATTCCAAGTAGGGATTTTTCTAGCATTCATTAATATTATTGCTCAAACAGGAACTTTTGCTGTTATCGCTGGTATTGCTAGTGCTGCACCAACTATGATCATGGTTCCAGTTGCGATTTTGACTGGTATTTTAATCGGAGTACCGGCTGGTGCATATGTAGGCTCTGTCCTGACTCTCGTTTTACCAGTCGCTGTCTCATTAGGTTTTTCTTCAATTGAACTAGGTTTAGTTGCAGTCGGAGTAGGTTTGGGTAGTCAGATGAGTTTCGTTAATATCACGATGCAAGCTTTGTCGTCTGGTTTCCAAATTCCAATTTTGGATGTTGTAAAAGGAAACGTAAAGTGGATCAGCCTAGCTTCTGTAGTATTGATTGCAATCGGTTTCTTTATTTAGATTAAATAGAAAGGGTGAAAAGAATGGATATATTAATTAAGCAAGCACGATTAAATGATGATGAGGCATTGCAGGACGTAGGTATTAAGGATGGGAAGATTGTTGCAATTTCTGAAAATTTGACCGATAAAGCTGTAACAGTAATCGAAGCTCAAGGACGGGTCTTGATTCCAGGTTTAGTGGAAAGTCATATTCATTTAGATAAGGCCTTGATTGCAGATAGAAAACCAAATAAATCAGGTACGTTACAAGAAGCGATCAAAGTGACTGCTGAGTTAAAACCGACATTTACAGAAGAAGATATCTACAAAAGAGCCAAACAGGCACTAGAAATGATTATTGCTCACGGCGTAACAACTGTTAGAACGCATGCAGAATTTGATCCAGCGCAAGGTTTTTCTGGCTTTAATACAATTATGAAGCTAAAAGATGAGTATCGCGACTTGATTGATATGCAAATTGTAGCATTTCCACAAGAAGGAATTTTTAAAGCACCTGGAACCGAAAAAATGATGTACGAAGCAATGGACATGGGCGCTGACGTCGTTGGCGGAATTCCTTATAATGATGCGCCAGCTGATAAGCATATCGATTTGGTTTTTGAAATTGCTAAAAAATATGATAAGGATATTGATCTCCATCAAGATTTTAGCGATGAAGCAACAGATATTTCAATAGAATATCTATGTAAAAAGACGATTGCAGAAAATTATCATGGAAGAGTTTCTGTGGGACATTTAACTGCTCTCCATGCCTTAGAACCTGAACGCTTAAATGAAATTTTGGGATTGATGGCTGAAGCACAAATCAGTGTGATGGCGTTACCAGCAACAGATCTTCATTTAGGGGCTAGAAACGATGTGTATAATGTTCGACGTGCCGTAACGCCAATCAGAAAACTACGTGATGCTGGTGTTAACGTTTGCTTAGCAACTAATAATATCAGAAATGCCTTTACTCCTTATGGAAATGGTGACTTGATGCAGATTGCAATGCTAGCCATTCCTGTTGCTCATTTGGGCGGTGCAGATGATTTACCCACTGTTTTGCCGATGATTACAGCTAACCCTGCTAAGGCGCTGGGATTAGCTCATTATGGCATTGAAATTGGAAGTAATGCTGATTTAGTTTTATTAGATACTAAAGTTAAAGCTAACGCAATCATTGACATTCCAGAAAGAAACTATGTGATTAAGAATGGGAAGATTACAGTTGAAGTAAAAAAAGAAGTGACAATCTTTAAATAAGAAGGCAGCCAGCTGTAAATTGCTGGCTGTTTATTTTAATGTGTTGAATAAAGTTGATCGTAATATTATTATGTAAACTTTATATATATCTTATAAAAAACTTCACCACAACATTCTCAATTAATTAATTTAATTGAGAATGTTGTGGTGAAACACTTGTTTTTTCATGCGATTATATGATACTCTTTATCATATAATAAATAATATTGGAGGTAACTGAAATGAAAGTAATTGTTTTAGGTTCATCACATGGAGGCTATGAAGCTATTGAGGAATTATTGATTCTTCATCCTGATGCAGAAATCCAATGGTACGAAAAAGGAGATTTTATTTCTTTTCTTTCTTGCGGCATGCAGCTATATCTGGAAGGTAAAGTAAAAGACGTTAATTCTGTCAGATATATGACGGGCGAAAAAATGGAGAGCAGAGGAGTCAATGTATTCTCCAACACAGAGATCACTGCAATCAAGCCAGAAGAGCATAAAGTGGTTGTTAAGGATTTATTGACAGATACAGAGCGTACGGAAGAGTATGACAAACTAATCATTAGTCCAGGAGCAGTTCCTTTTGAATTAAATGTTCCTGGTAAAGACCTTGAAAATATTTATTTAATGCGTGGTAGAAAATGGGCGATTAAATTAAAACAAAAGACAGTTGATCCTGACGTTAATAACGTCGTTGTGATTGGTAGCGGCTATATCGGAATTGAAGCTGCAGAATCATTTGCTAAAGCTGGTAAAAATGTAACGGTCATCGATATCTTAGATCGACCTTTAGCTGTGTATTTAGATAAAGAATTTACGGATGTTTTGACTGAAGAAATGCAAGATAATAACATTAACATCGTAACAAACGAAACGGTTCAAAGCTACAAAGGCGACGGAGTTGTTCAAGCTATTGTTACTGATAAAGGTGAATATGCTGCTGATTTAGTGGTAGTAGCGGTTGGAGTTCGGCCGAATACAGAGTGGTTAAAAGATACCTTGGAACTACATCCTAATGGGTTGATCAAGACGGATGAATATATGCAGACAAGTGCTAAGGATGTGTTTGCTGTCGGAGATGCTACCTTAATCAAATATAATCCAGGTGAAACAGAAGTAAATATTGCTCTTGCAACAAATGCAAGAAAACAAGGACGTTTTGCAGTGAAAAACTTGAATGGACCAGTAAAACCTTTCCCTGGCATCCAAGGATCATCAGGTTTAGCTGTTTTCGATTATAAATTTGCCTCGACTGGTATCAACGAAGAGATGGCTAAAAAGTTGAATAAGGAAACAAAATCAGCAACAGTTGTTGAAGATTACTTGATGGACTTTAATCCTGATAAACAAAAAGCTTGGTTCAAACTGGTTTATGATCCTGAAACGACACAAATTTTAGGCGCTCAGTTGATGTCTAAAGCAGATCTTACAGCAAATATCAATGCTATTTCACTAGCAATCAAGGCTAAAATGACAATTGAAGATTTGGCTTATGCTGACTTTTTCTTCCAACCATCATTTGATAAGCCTTGGAATATTATCAATACAGCAGCATTAGCGGCCATGAAGAACGAACAATAATCTGAAGGTGAAAAGACTACAGTAACATTTCTGTAGTCTTTTTTTTATACAGTAAAAATGGTATGATTTGAATAAATAACTAGAATTGGTGGAAAAAGCGATGACAATTACGTTAGAAAAAATGACAATAACCGATTGCAATAATTATCTTTCCTTCGCAATCAAAGATTATGCTAAAGATAAAATTATGGCTGGAACTTGGAATGAGGACGAAGCGATCCAGTTAGCAGCAAAAAGTTTTAACGAACTTTTACCAGAAGGCAAAGATACAAAATATGAATATCTCTATTCAATTAAAGAAGATTTGTTAGATAAAAGTGTCGGATTCTTATGGGTTCATTTAAATAAAACACCTTATGACTCCAAACTGTTTATTTATGATTTTATTATATTTGAAGAATTTAGAAATGTAGGTTATGGGAGGCAAACAATTGCTTGTCTTACCGAAAATGCAAAAGGAATTAATGTATCACAGATTGACTTGCATGTATTTGCGCATAATAAAGGTGCGATTCATTTATATGAACAAACAGGTTTTAAAGCAACAGATATTAGTATGTCAAAACAAATAAAGTGAAAAGATTTAAACATAAAAGGAGGGCCATATGAAGCAACATCCCAGTTCAAAAATTATGACAGAATTAATCCAAAAACAATGGACAGAACATTCCATTTTCGCTGCAGTTGTAAATGAAAAAACAGAGATCATTTCTGTCGGCAGAACAACCGTTTCCCAAACCAATGATCCAACGGCACATGCTGAAGTCAATGCAATCAGATCTGCATGCAAACTCTTACAAACGGATACTTTACCGGCAGGTTATTGGTTATATTCAACGTTTGAACCTTGTCCATTGTGTTCATCAACAGCTATTTGGAGTGGTATTGATGGAATTGTTTATGCAAATGATCCAAGATTCAGGGGTTCACTAGCAGACTGGTCTTTCATTAAATGCAGGACTGTACTGGAACAAGGCGCTACTATTCATCAAGTAAAACTGATTGAAAATTTTATGCTAAACGAGATTAAAAACTACTTCACTAGACACCAAAAATAAAAAGTTTTTTTCGCTAATAAGCTAATTTAGTAAGGAAGGAGTGGTAAAACATTGTATTATTCTAATGAAGATGTAAAAATTTACTATAATATTACTGGGGAAGGGGAACCGCTACTTATTATTCACGGTTTTGCTATCGATCATAGAGGTATAAAAGGGATAGTTGAAGAGTCTTTGCAATCTAGCATGTACAAACGGATTTATATTGATCTACCTGGTATGGGAAAATCTCCAGCACCGAGTAATCCAGTTAACGCAAACGGGCTATTAAACAATCTGCTTAAATTTATAGACGCTGTTATTGGAAAAGAAACTTTTTCCGTTTTAGGATACTCTTATGGTGGTTATTTAGCTTTAGGAATAGTAAAACTAATATCTGAAAGAATAAAAAAATTGGTTTTATTGGCACCAGTTATAAAGACAGCAAGCGAACAAAGAAAATTACCCAAAATAATCGAGCGAAAAGTAGAGATTTTTGAAGTTGAAGAAGAAAGTCTTTTCAAACAATATAAAGCTTCCGCCGTGAATGTCACTAAAAATGGTTATGAACATTATATTAGAGAAATCTCTTCAGGACTTTCTGTAGGAGATCGAGTTTTCCAAAAGACTTTCCAAAAAACTGGCTATGCATTCGATTTCGAAAAAAGTCTTTTTGTTAATCCGATCGTGTGTGACAGCTTGATTCTTTTAGGTAAGCAAGATGTTGTTGTTGGATATGAAGATACTTTAGAACATCAACATCAATTTTTAAACAGTGAGTTTATTTTAATTGAAAACGCGGGTCATAATTTACAATTAGATGAACGTCAGAAAGTGATTGCAGAAATCCAACATTTTTTTAGCTAGTTAAACCTAAACACATGAAGATATAGACGAGTTAATAAAACAGCTTGATTGCTACAGTCTCACAATCTACTTTGTATAATGTATATTATGTTAACTAAAATATGGATAAAAAGTTTAAAAGAGAATCTGCCTCCTCTTTTGGCTTTCGTGCCACTTCTTTCTACAGGATAAACGTTTTGCTACATATTTAAAGCTTCATTCTTCCTCAATAAGATTGTGTATTTTGAAATAGCTAGATATTTTTAGTTCCTACAACCTCTATAAAGATTTTAAGCTATAAGGCTCCCTATGGTCAAGATGGTCAAGAAGGAATAATCTAACCTTTAGAGGAACAAGAAGCGAAAACAGCGAATCCTTCGTAAAAAAGGACTTGCTGCTTTCGCTTAGATAGTTCTTTGAATGTTATAATATTGGTGATAGTAACCGTGAAAAATTTTGTTTAAAGCGCAACCAGTGGGATTGCTTTTTAATCATGTCGTCTGTTAATAAGATACTGCTATCCATATCAGATTCAAAGGTTTGAGTAAGTTTCCATGAAATTCGTGTATCATAGATGAATGTACTAACTTCAAAATTCAATGCATAGCTTCTAATGTCTTGATTTGTTGTCCCGACCATGCAGATTTCATTATCGATAATCATGGTTTTCGCATGTAAAAAGCCATTTTGATACATGTAGATCTTCACACCGCGTTTATGCAAATAATTCGCGTAGTATTGAGTAGCGCGATAAATAAACGGATGGTCCGGCATACAAGGAATCATAATTCGAACATCGATGCCAGATCTGACCGCAATCAAAATAGCGTTGATCATACTGTCATCTGGGATCAAATATGGTGTTTGGATCCAGACAGATTTTTCTGCAGATAAAATCATTTTGATAAAACCGCTTTTTAGGATTTCTTCTTCAGAATCAGGTCCGTCTGAAACGACTTGTAATGCTAAATCACCGAGCTCATTGTCTTCAGCGATTTGAAAATAGTTTTCTGAGTATTCCATTTTATGGGCATCTTGCTGAACCGACGCATTCCAATCCATAATAAATATTTCTTGTAATGAGAAAACAGACGTTCCAATTATACGAATATGGGTATCTCTCCAGTAACCAAACTTCTTACTTTCACCTAAATATTGATCGCCTACATTAAATCCGCCAGTCCACCCTATTTTTCCATCAATTACGACAATTTTGCGATGTAAGTGATAGTTTAAGCGAGTTTTACTGATCATATTTTTAGAAGTAATGAAGGGCGCGACCTTGCCTCCTAAAGCAACAAATGTTGCAAAAAACTTTTTGTTAGCTCCAGGAGATCCCCAAGGATCATAAATCAGATGGACTTCGACCCCTTCTTTTACTTTCTCCCCTAGTAAATCTAAAAACTGATTTCCGATACGATCGTTAAAAAAAGAATAATATTCGACATGGACAGTTTCTTTCGCCTGACGGATGTCCTCAAATAAGGCCTCAAATTTTTCTTTCCCGTCTGTGTAGATTTTTAAACTATTTCGTTTGCTTAATGGTGAAGAATCCATGTTTCTAAAGTATTTATTCAATACACGTGCATCAGTCAGTAAATTGATATCTAATTTCTCATTTGATTTTAGATTATCCTCATCAACCTTGTGCTTGATCTTAGTAATTTTTTCTTTATCATGTGTCGTCAGCTTAAATACTTTTTGACCATTGATCCCTCTACCGCAAAAGAGGTAAATAATAAACCCGATTCCTGGTAAAAATACTAAGGTCATGATCCAAGCTAAAACACTTGAAATACTCCTTGGCTTCCTAAAAACAGTAATAAGTGCTGCTGTTGTATTTAATAACACTAACAGAACAAGTATGATGATAAAAATTCTCATCCGATTTCATTTCTCCCTTAAAATACGTAATATAGTGATTATAGCAAAAACCACAGATTCATCCAAGAAATAACACTGCTTAAAAAATATTAGTTATCCATATCGCCTAAAACAAAATTATTTTTATATTTGTGTCTTCCCTATTTTAATTCTCATAATGTTGTACTATAATATGCTGATATCGTTAATTGAAAAGAGGAATTATTAAAAATGGACATCAAAATGCTACTTACAATCTTTGTGGTCAATTTTTCTTATATCACATTGAATACGATCCGTTTTATGCTGACAATGAAAGGCTACCGTTTGATCGCTCCCTTAGTTAGTATGGCGGAGATAACGATTTATGTGCTAGGTCTCAGCATGGTGCTAAACCGCTTAGACAATCCGTTAAACCTAGTTGTGTATGCACTGGGCTATGCAGTAGGGATTAGTGTTGGAATCAAAATTGAGGATTATTTAGCATTAGGCTATATTATGGTAACGGCAATCCTCCCCTCTTCCACCGAGCAGCTGAATCTACCAGAAATACTGAGAGATCATGGCTATGGCGTTACACAAAGTTTTGGTGCTGGCCGTGAAGGGGAACGAATGATTTTAGAAATTTTATCGCCACGTAAAAATGAACGTAGTCTCTATAAACTAATCAATGAACAAGAGCCTCGAGCGTTTATCATTTCCTATGAACCGAAGTTTATATCCGGAGGTTTTTGGACTAAGAAGGTTCGTAAAAGAAATAATTGAGCAAATGAGATCTGGATAAGAGTGTATATTCAGATTTAGAGCGCGAAACAAAACTGATCTTTAGTTTTGACCCGCGCTCGTTTTTTTAAAAAATAAAGTTTACATAACATGATTATAGTAACTTAACTCTTGAAATAATGAATAAATTTTTTGTTTGGAAAATAGCTAGTAAATAAAACACTGTATAGTTGCATTTTAAAGAATACGCGTTGATTATCGTCTTCGATTGCTCCCCATAATGACGCTAATTCGGTTTTAAGTTGATTCAACGCCATTTTCCTTTCTCTGGATGGTTCGCTATCGTCTAAACACATTGTTACAAGGGACAATTGTCCTTCAGTATTTCTTGTCAGATCGTTTGTTGCTAACAAAGCTTTTTCAAAAATATTTTGTTTTTTGACTCTCGACGTATTTCGTTTGACAGATCGAAGTACTTTTTGAACTTGTCCTATAAAATAATTGATATCAACATCGCCAATGACTGTTTGTAACGATTTAAACTGTTCAGGCAATGCTTGCCTTTTTGAAAGTAAGTTGAAATAATTTGCTAAGTCTAGAGGGATCACTCCATCCTGATAAATAGATACAAACTGTAACGCGTCATTCCCTGCTACCTTTTTGCGAAAGAGCGGTAGCTTTTTTGAAGAATACTGAACACCAAAAAAATAGCTACTTTGTTCTTCTTCAAAAAATAAAGACCATAGCCATTCCCCAACTATGGAGTAATTGAGTTGTGAAGAATTTACTTGAATAAGACTTTGTAATAGATTTGTTACTGAGTCAGGGACCTGCAGTTTTTCTTCAGTGGAATAAACGGGAAAAGTTAAAGAATATCTTCTGTTTTTCCGTTCAACTAGCCCATGCTTAATTAATTTATCCAAATATAATTCTAAATTATGATCTGTTGAAATAGTTGCTTTTATTTGACGTAAAATCACTTCTTGGTTTTTATAATCCGAAAGATAATTTACTACTTTTTTGAACAAAGGATCAGAAATTACGTTTTCTAATTTTTTTTCGTTTTTGTTTGATGCAAAATAATAACTTGTATTTTCCACAGTGTGATCACTCTTTCTTTAACCTAGATAAAAATAAAAACTACAGCTGGAGCAGTTAAAACGCCACCTGTAGTTTATTAAGTTGATCAATCAGATGTGTGATTTTAGCTAAATGCTTCAGTTAACTGAGGGACAACTTGTTTTTTCCGAGAAACAACACCGTTTAAGAAAGCACGGTTATTGTCTAATTTTACATTAAAGGCTGCTTCTACTTTATCCAGTGATTCTCCAATGACTAAGAGCTCAGAATCGCTATTTAAAATGTTTGTGATAATCAATACGAATAAATCATAGTTGTTTGTAGAGTTTGCATTTTTCATTGCAGCTTCAAGCTCTTCTTGACGATCTAGTACTTCATTTAGATCAACTGTATTGACTTGAGCGATTCGAACGTTTTTATCCCCCATTGGGAAGCTTTTAGCATCCAAATCTAATAAAGTTTCAGCTGTTTTATCACTAAGGTTCGTGCCGGCTTTTAACATATCTAAACCGTAACCATTTAAATTAATTTCAGCAATATCTGCTAATTCATTTGCTGCATCGATATCTTCTTGTGTGCATGTTGGTGATTTAAATAGCAATGTATCTGAGATAATTGCTGATACCATCATCCCTGCGATTTGCTTAGGAATAGTCACATTATTTTCTTTAAATAATTTTAGGACAATCGTACTTGTACAGCCAACAGGTTCTGCACGATAATATAACGGATCTGGTGTTTCAAAATTCGCAATACGGTGATGATCAACTACGGCAAGTATATTTAATTGTGCAATATCAGAAATACTTTGTTGGAATTCATTATGATCGACAAGCATCACTTGATTTGTTTCACCTGCTGCGCTTTGTACAACTCTGGGTGCGTCTACATTAAAATAATCCAAAGCATATTGCGTTTCTTCGCTGGGTGTACCCAACGCAACAGGCTCTGTATCTTTCCCTAATTCTTTTTGTAAATAAGCAAAACTAATTGCTGCTCCGATTGCATCTGTATCAGGATTTTGGTGTCCAAAAACGAGTATTTTTGACATAAAAATAATTCACTCCTTCTTTATTCTTCATTACTAATAATAACAAAAAATAGAAAAGAAACAACAATAAATGTCGCTCTTTTCTATTTTTATAAACTATCTTGTCGCGTATCTTTGATAGTCATTGACATGCAGCAACTTTTTAGCATTTGCTACGCGGTCTTCTTTAGGTGGTTCGATCCCCTCTAGTGGATACGCTAAACCTAATTCATCCCATTTGTATTTTCCCATCGTGTGATACGGTAATACTTCAACTTTATCCACATTGTTCAATGTTTTAATAAAAGAATCTAAACGAATTAAATATTCATCGTAATCACTACGTTCTGGAACTAAAACGTGACGAATCCAAACAGGTTTACCAATCTCAGAAAGATATTGAGCCATTTCTAGAATATTTTCATTGCCTAATGAAGTAAGTAATTTATGTTGTTCGTTATCAATATGTTTGATATCGAATAACAACAGATCCGTATAGTTCATCAGTTCTTGAAATTCACTGAAAAAAGGTTCTTCTCTTGTGAATGGTTTACCACAAGTATCGATTGTTGTATGTATTCCTTTTTCCTTGGCTTTTTTAAACAAGTCAGTTAAAAATTCTAATTGAAGTAAAGGTTCGCCCCCACTGACAGTGATTCCGCCTTTTTCGCCCCAATATGAACGATATTTGATTGCTTCGTCTAAAACTTCATCAGTAGTGACTTCACGCCCACCAGACCCGATTTTCCAAGTGTCAGGATTATGACAAAATTGGCAGCGCATGCGACAACCTTGTGTAAATACGATGAAACGAACGCCGGGTCCGTCAACGGTGCCAAAATTTTCTGTAGAGTGAATTCTACCGATAACAGGAGTTGTCATTGTTTGTTCCCCATTTCTTTTAAAAAAAGGGATGACACGAGGCCACCCCTTCAATTGTTTGTCTATTATAGTCTATCGTGTGAAGTTCTTGAGATAACATCTGCTTGTTGTTCAGGCGTTAAGTCACGGAATTTCACGGCATATCCAGAAACACGGATTGTTAAGTTAGGGTATTTTTCTGGATGAGCTTGTGCGTCTAATAATAATTCATTTGTAAACACGTTAACGTTCAAGTGATAGCCACCTTTATCAAAGTAGCCGTCCATTACATTACGTAAGTTGTCAATTCTTGTATCATCATCTTTACCTAATCCATTAGGATTGATTGTTTGTGTATTAGAGATTCCGTCTAACGCACTTGTATACTCTAATCTAGCAGTTGAGTTAAGTGATGCTAAAAGACCATTTTTCTCACCTAAGAATTTACCGTCTTGATAACTTGGGTTAGCACCTGGTGCTAACGGTTTACCTGCACGACGTCCGTCAGGTGTATTACCTGTTGCTTTACCATAAACAACGTTTGAAGTGATTGTTAATAGTGATGTTGTTGGTTTCGCATTGCGGTATGTGTGTTGACGTCTGATTTGAGTCATGAAATACTCAAGAATCCAGTTAGCCATTGCATCTGCTTCTTCATTATCGTTACCATAAGTTGGGAACTCATTTTGAGGAACATAATCAATTGCTAAACCATCTTCATCACGGATTACTTGTACATTACCATGTTTGATCGCCATTACTGAGTCAGCAGCATGTGAAATCCCTGCAATACCAGTTGCGAATGTACGTTGTAAGTTGCTTTCCATGAAGGCTAATTGAGCTGCTTCGTAAGAATATTTATCATGCATGTAATGAATAACGTTTAAAGTATTTACATACAATTCAGCTAGCCAATCCATGATGTCTTTGTAACGGTCGATAAATTCATTGTAGTCTAAAGTATCGCCAGTCATTGGACGGAATTTAGGAGCTACTTGCATTTTAGTTTTTTCGTCTACTCCGCCGTTGATTGCATAAAGAACAGCTTTTGCTAAGTTCGCACGAGCGCCGAAGAATTGCATATCTTTACCCATCACTGTTGCAGACACACAACATGCGATCGCACAGTCGTCAGATCCCCAGTTAGCGCGTAATAAGTCATCATTTTCAAATTGGATAGATGAACTTTGTTTTGCAATTTTAGAAGCAAAAGTTCTAAATCCAACTGGTAGATGTGAAGAATATAACACAGTTAGGTTTGGTTCAGGTGATGGTCCCATGTTTGTTAATGTGTGTAAAATACGGAAATCACTCTTTGTTACTAATGAACGTCCATCTAAGCCCATACCAGCGATTGATAATGTTGCCCAGATTGGGTAACCAGAGAATAATTGGTTATATTCAGGCGTACGAGCAAATTTAACCATACGTAATTTCATGATCAAGTGGTCGATCATTTCTTGTGCGTCAAATTCAGTGATCACACCAGCTTCTAAATCACGTTGAATATAGATATCTAAGAATGCAGAAATACGTCCGATAGACATAGCTGCACCATTTTGTGATTTGATGGCACCTAAGTAACCAAAGTATAACCATTGGATTGCTTCTTTAGCATTTGCTGCGGGTTTAGAAATATCAAAACCGTAAGTTGATGCCATTTCTTTAAGGTCAGCCATTGCTCTGATTTGTTCAGAAATTTCTTCTCTTAAACGAATTACGTCATCTGTCATGACTTTGTTACCAGTGTTACTTAAATCTTTTTTCTTCTCAGCAATCAAGAAGTCCATACCGTATAAAGCAATACGACGATAGTCACCAATAATACGACCGCGGCCATAGGCATCAGGAAGACCTGTAATGATTTTATTTTTACGAGCAGATCTCATTTCTGGTGTATAAGCATCGAAAACACCTTGGTTATGAGTTTTTCTCCATTCTGTGAAGATTTTAGACATTTCTGCATCTACTTCATAGCCATTTGAAGTTAAAGAATTATTCGCCATGTTGATACCACCAAATGGCATGAATGCTTGTTTCAAAGGTACATCAGTTTGTAAACCAACGATTGTTTCTTCTTCTTTGATTAAGTATCCAGGTTCATGAGAAGTAACTGTTGCAGGAATATTTGTGTCCATGTCATATACACCATTTTTTTCATGCTGTACTTCAAATAGTTCCTGTAATTTCGTCCATAGTTTATCAGTACTTGGTGCGATTGGCTCTAGGAAAGAATCATCACCTGTGTATTCAGTGTAGTTTCTTTGGATAAAGTCACGTGTGTCTACTGATGTTTGCCATTTGTCGCCTTTAAAGCCTTTCCATTGCTCCATTTTGGGGCCTCCTTAGTATGCTGAAATCTATTGTAACAGCTTTATGTGATTAGTATAACACATCACATTTTTTATGCAAGCCTTTCCTTACTATATTTTGAACGAATTATCTTTTTTTCGATTAAAATACAATCGTAATCCTTTAGTATCAACGTTTTTAATTTGTGATTATTTTAACTAACTTATTTCTATCTTCTTTAATAAGTAAGAAATCTGTTATAAAAAAACAGTAATCTGTACTAGTACAGATTACTGTTTTTGCTAATTCTATAGAACAGAGGAAATTATTCTTGTCATTCTGTTTCCGTTTTTGGCTCTAACTCTGCTGTGTGCATTTCATGTACTTCTAAAATTTCTCCATCTTGTTTCTCATCAAGCATAAAGGAACCATTAGAAGTTCGATCGTTGATTGGATGCTTTTGAGAATCAATTGTATACTGTTTACCATTTTGCGTGGTTACTAACAGCTCTAACGGACTGCTTTCAGACATAAATGTTACACGGTGAGGATTTTTTTTCAATTCTCTAAGAACCATCAATCCTCGCTTAGCACGGCCGAGTTGCGGTAATTCTTGTGCAAGCATTCGTTTAATGCTTCCTCGTTGTGTTAATAAGACAACCGGTGTATCGCCACCTTCATGAACTAGCAAGCCGTTAACGACATAGTCTTCTTCTTTCAAGTTCATGGCTTTAACACCAGCAGCTTTAGCTCCTACAACCGGGACTTCTTCTAACGGATAGCGTAAACCAAATCCTCGATGACTAACTAGAAAGACATCTAAAATCTTTTGTTCATTCGTTAAATAGACATTTACGATTTCATCTGTTTCAGATTTTAGCTTCATACAGTTTGTCGGACGAGTCTTATACGTTCGCCAAGGTTCGAAGTCAGTCATTTTACTTTGTTTGATCATCCCTTCTTTTGTCATGAAAACAAAAGTTTTCGTTGGGGAAAGCTCTTTATAGGTATAAACAGCAATGATCGACTCGTCGACTGAAAGATTCAAAATAGCTTGTGAAATATGTTCACCTATTTCTTTCCAGCGTAAATCTGGCAGTTCATGAACGGGTCGATAGATCACATTTGCTTTGTTTGTAATTAGTAAAATATGATCAAGCGTATTGACTTCACCTGTATAGAGTAAGAAGTCACCATCTTTCATTCCTACCTCTTCTGGTTTTGATGCACTGTATGAGCGTACACTACTGCGTTTGATATAACCTTCATGTGTAACCGTCACAACTACATCTTCTTGAGCAATCAAGACAGTTGTATCGATCTTGATTTCTTGGATTTCGTCTTCGATTTGTGTTAAACGCGGATTGCCGTATTGTTTTTTGACTTCGCGTAATTCTTTTTTCATTACGTTAAACAATTCTTTTTCATCACTCAATATTTTCGTCAATTCAGTAACAAGCTGATTTAACTCTTCCGCTTCTTTTTCAAGCTGAGTGATATCTGTGTTTGTTAAACGATATAATTGCAAAGTAACGATAGCTTCTGCTTGTTCTTCAGTAAAGGCATAGGCTTTGACTAAATTCATCTTAGCATCTTTTTTATCTTTACTGCCACGGATGGTTTCGATCACTTTATCTAGGATCGATAAAGCTTTGATCAAACCAGCAACGATGTGTTGACGCTTTTTAGCCTTATTCAGTTCAAATTGACTACGATTGGTGATGACTTGTTTACGATGGGCAATATAACTATCTAAAATGCGTTTTAGACCGACTTGTTGCGGTGTCATGTTATCGATTGCGACCATGTTGAAGTTATAGTTGATTTGTAATTCAGTATTTTTGAAAAGGTAGTTTAAAATCCCTTCAGCATTTGTATCTTTTTTTAGCTCGATCGCAATTTGCAAGCCCGTTCGGTCACTTTCATCACGAACTTCGGCAATGCCGTCGATTTTTTTATTTAAGCGTACTTCGTCCATCTTCTTAACTAGTGTTGCTTTGTTGACTTCATAAGGGATCTCGGTAACAATGATTTGCTGTTTGCCACCTTTTAAAGGTTCAATTCTAGTTTTAGAGCGAAGAATCACTTTTCCGCGTCCTGTTTCGTAGGCTTTTTTGATTTCTTCTTTTCCTTGTAGAATTCCACCAGTTGGGAAATCAGGACCTGGAATGAATTCCATCAATTTATCTAATGTCGCATTTGGATGATCGATCAAATAAATTGTACCATCAATGATCTCAGCTAAATTGTGCGTAGGAATCTCTGTTGCATAACCTGCTGAAATCCCGGTTGAACCGTTCACTAATAAATTAGGGTATTTTGCGGGTAAAACAGTCGGTTCTTTTTCGGTATCATCAAAGTTCCAAACAAAATCGACTGTTTCTTTTTCGATATCTCTTAACAGTTCACCACTAAGTTCAGACAACCGAGCCTCAGTATATCGCATTGCCGCTGGTGGATCCCCATCCATACTCCCGTTGTTTCCGTGCATTTCGATCAGAACTTCGCGAAGTTTCCAATCTTGGCTTAACCGAACCATTGCTTCGTAAATACTACTATCACCATGAGGATGGTAATTCCCCATAATATTTCCGACAGATTTTGCGGATTTTCTAAAACTTTTCTCGAAGGTATTGCCATCTTTGTTCATAGAAAACAAAATTCTACGTTGTACGGGTTTTAGCCCATCACGAATATCAGGTAGGGCCCGTTCTTGAATGATATATTTGGAATATCTTCCAAAACGATCGCCCATTACTTCTTCAAGAGTTAATTCTTGAATATCTTGGCGTTTTTCCAAATTCGTCACTCCCTACTCTAAATCGAATAAACTGATTTCATCTGCTGCTTCTGTCTCTGCATTTTTACGTTCAGTCTCTTCTTTTTTTTCTTCATCTAGTACTTCATTTGATATTGATGGAGAAATCTCCGTTTCGCCATCTTTTCTATCTAAAATGCTGCCATCTTCTTCTAATGTGAATTGTACGTGGCGTTCGATCCATTTTCTTCTTGGCTCCACTTTATCACCCATAAGCGTCGTTACACGGCGTTCTGCTTGGGCAGCATCATCTATTCTAACTCGAATCAACGTACGTGTCTCAGGGTCCATTGTAGTCTCCCACAGCTGATCTGCGTTCATTTCCCCTAAACCTTTGTACCGCTGAAGCATATAGCCTTTGCCAACTTGTTCCGTCACGTTAGATAATTCTTCATCTGTCCAAGCATATTCTGTTACTGCTTTTTTGCCGATTCCTTTTGATACTTTATAAAGTGGCGGTAATGCAATATAGATTTTACCTGCTTCGATCAGCGGTTTCATATAACGATAAAAGAATGTTAACAGTAAAACTTGGATGTGCGCACCATCGGTATCCGCATCGGTCATGATGATAACTTTATCGTAATTACAGTCTTCTATTGAAAATTCTGGACCAACACCTGCTCCGATCGTGTAGATCATTGTATTGATTTCTTCATTTTTCAAAATATCCTGCATCTTCGCTTTTTCAGTATTTAACACTTTCCCTCGCAACGGTAAAATCGCTTGGAACTTTCTGTCACGCCCCTGTTTTGCTGAGCCACCGGCAGAGTCTCCTTCGACTAAATACAATTCATTTCTCTTAGGATTACGTGATTGTGCTGGTGTTAGTTTACCCGATAAAAGAGATTCCCCTTTTTTCCGTTTTTTGCCATTTCGGCTTTCTTCACGAGCTTTACGTGCTGCTTCACGGGCTTCACGAGCTTTGATTGCTTTACGAATCAATTGTTGGCTCATTTCACTGTTTTCTTGTAGATAAAAGCCCATTTGCTCCCCGACCACGTTATCAACTGCATTACGTGCTGTTGGTGTACCGAGTTTTTCTTTGGTTTGCCCTTCAAATTGCAATAAGTTTTCTGGAACACGGATCGACAATACTGCTGCCAATCCTTCGCGGAAGTCACTGCCTTCAAGATTTTTATCTTTTTCTTTTAGCAAACCGACTTTTCTTGCGTATTCATTATAGGCTTTCGTCATGGATGATTTCATCCCTACTTCATGAGTCCCACCATCTTTTGTCCGTACGTTATTTACAAATGAAAGAACATTTTCTGAATAGCCATCATTATATTGATAAGAAAGCTCCACTTCGATCCCATCTTTTTCACCTGAAAAGTAGACGACAGGTGTTAATGTGTCTTTTTCTTCGTTAAGATAGGCCACAAATTCTTTGATTCCTTCATCATAATGGAAGATTTCTTCTTTTGGTTCTTCTCCTCTAAGATCTGTTAGAGAGATTTTTACACCCTTTAATAGAAATGCAGATTCTCTTAAACGCTCTGCTAATGTATCGTATGAAAAATGGATGGTAGAAAAAATGGTGTCATCAGGAAGAAAAATCACGGAAGTTCCATTCTTTTTATTCGTTTTTCCAACTTTTTTTAAAGTTCCAACAGGTTTTCCACCGTTTTCAAATCGTTCCATGTATTCAACACCGTCACGAACAATGCGCACTTCTAACCAACTAGATAGAGCATTCACTACACTGGCACCGACACCATGTAATCCGCCGGAAGTTTTGTAACCACCTTGCCCAAATTTCCCACCAGCATGCAGAACTGTAAAGATTACTTCTACAGTTGGAATGCCAGATGCGTGCATCCCGACAGGCATGCCGCGTCCAGAGTCAGTGATTTTGATACTATTGTCTTTTTGGATCGTCACGCTGATTTCATTTCCGTAACCGGACAATGCTTCATCCACTGCGTTATCAACGATTTCATAAACTAAATGATGTAATCCACGGCTGTCTGTGGAGCCGATATACATTCCTGGTCTTTTTCGTACAGCTTCCAATCCTTCTAAAACTTGGATGGAGGCGTCATTGTATTCATTGTTTACTTTTTTCGCCAAAGAAAAAACTCCTTATTCTTGAATTATAGGGCCAAAGGCCACATCATTACAATAATACTCTAAAAGCTCTCAAAAAAAAAGAGCTTTCCTAAACGGCCACTCTTTCTTAAGATTATTTACATCTATTTCGGCATTTCAGCTAATTCAATTTTAATGCAGCGATTCATTATAATAGCACTTCTTCCTGCTTTTTTCAACATTTCAGCAGCTTCTTCACTTTCCAGACCTAATTGGGCCCAAAAGACTTTTGCATCTGTCTCAATGAACTCTTTCGCAACGTCTGGTAAAAATTCGCTGCGGCGAAAGATGTCAACGATATCGATTTGCCCAGGAACATCTTGCAATTTTTCGTAAACTTTTGCACCAAGAATTTCTTGTCCTGCAAGTATTGGGTTTACCGGAATGATCTCATAGCCATATTCTTGCAGTAATTTTGCTATTTTATAACTTGTTCGTTCCTCTTTTGCACTTAATCCAACAATTGCAATCCGCTTAGCTTCTTGTAGGTATTGGATTATTTGTTCTTGTGATGGGTTTTCGACAGACATTTTAGTCATCCTTTCTCATTTCTCTCAATTTCATTATACAACGAATATTTAATTATTGTTAGCTGTTTCTATTCATGATAAAATAAATGCTAGTTTGAACAGAAAGAGGTTGCTCAATGAAATTTTTCGTGCTATTGATTATAGCTTATCTACTCGGTTCTATTCCTTCTGGTGTTTGGGTGGGAAAACTCTTTTTTAAAAAGGACCTTCGTCAATTTGGCAGTGGCAATACAGGAACGACAAATACCTTTAGAGTGTTAGGTAAAAAAGCTGGCATAGCGGTTTTGCTAATGGATATTTTAAAAGGAACATTAGCCACTAGTTTACCACTGCTGTTTTCTTTAAACGTTAATCCTTTAGTGTTTGGGGTTGCGGCAGTTCTGGGTCATACGTTTCCAGTTTTTGCAAATTTTAAAGGAGGAAAAGCTGTTGCAACAAGCGCAGGGATGCTTTTGGCTTACAATCCAGCATTTTTTGTCTATTCTGCTTTAATTTTTATTATTATGTTATATATTACCAGCATGGTGAGTTTAACTAGTATGATCAGCGCTGTATTGATTACTCTTTCAACAGTGATTCTCCCATTTGCGATTCCGGCCATATTGCCTCGGTTTGACTGGTTATTGACATTAATTGCACTAGCTTTAACGATTTTTATTTTCATCCGTCACAAGGATAACATAAAGCGAATCAAAGACGGCACTGAAAGTCGTGTCCCTTTTGGATTAGGCGTAAAAAAAGAAAACTAAAAACTAGGACATGAAGTTTAGGATACTTCATGTCCTAGTTTTTCATTTAGCAGTAAGTGTGTATTGTGTCTTAAAGACATCTGATGCAGGTAATTTGTTGATTCCTTTTTTGTCAACAAGTTTTCCAGTTGCATTTATTTCGTCAGCTATACCGCACCATGGTTCAATACAAACGAATGGCGCTTCTTGTGGATAAGGAGACCAAATTCCCACATAAGGCATATCTGTGTAACTTAAACTAATGCTATGCGGGCCTTCATCTGATTCGATCGTAAAAGTGTTAGCGCCCTTGGTTTCAAAAATAATCGCATCATCTTTGAATAGTTCTCTGCGAATATCAAGACTAGTATTCGTTTGTCCCAATGTTTTATGTTCAAAATCTGCAAAAGGTCCTACTAAAGGAATTTGAGTGCGAGATTTCTTAGGAGAAAAACTTAAATAGTAATCATCAAATGTTAAGCCTTGTTCTAAAGGAACATTGAACGCAGGGTGACCACCTATTGAAAAATACATATCGGCATTTCCTGTATTTTCAACTTGGTAATTAACCACTAAGTTATCGGCTTCTAGTGTATAAGAAAGAATCAATTCAAAATCAAAAGGATAGACTTCCTTCGTTTTTTTACTACTTCTTAGCGATAATGAAACAAGTTCAGCTCCATGCTCGATAACTTCAAAAAGGCTATCTCTAGCAAATCCGTGCTGACTCATAGGATATGTTTTATTGTCATAAGTATATCGATCGTCTTTTAAACGCCCAACTACTGGAAATAAGACCGGAGCATGACGCCCCCAAAAAGTTGGATCACCCTGCCAAATATACTCGATATTATTTTTCTTTGACTTTAAACTGATTAATTCTGCCCCATCTTCTGCAATGGTTGCGATTAAAAATTCATTTTCAATTTGTACAGTCATGTCCATTGCCTCCTATTTGTTATCTTTTTCCAGTTCTTTGATAAACTGTTTGTTTAATACTTTCAGATAAGTCCCTTTCATTCCTAGAGATCTTGATTCGATGATTCCTGCAGACTCCAATTTTCGTAAGGCGTTGACAATCACTGAACGTGTGATTCCGATTTCATCAGCAATACTAGACGCTGTCAGTCTACCCTCTTCACCATCTAAAGCTTTGAAAATCGCTTGGACAGCTTTTAATTCACTGTAAGATAACGTATTGATTGCCATTTGTACAGCAGTTGCGCTACGGACATTGGCTTCGATGTTTCTTGATTGTTGGTAAAGGATCTGCATCCCAACAACTGTTGCACTATATTCAGCTAAGACTAGATCTTCATCATCAAATGATTGTTCTACTCTAGCTAAAATAATTGTTCCTAAACGTTCACCCGCACCAAACATGGGTACAATCGTTGTTAGCCCAAAAGGATATTTTTCACGAAGTTCAACCGGAAATGCGGTTAAGTCACTTGTGATTGAAATGTTCGCTTCTGTTTTGATTAAGTTGTCAGCAGCATCTGTATAGCTTTGCGGAAACCGTTTTTCTTCAAACATATGCTTCACTCGTGCATTATTCACATCTAGTTTTTCGTTGTACCCTAACAAAACGCCTTCGTTACTTATAATGTAGGCATTACTTTCCAGCACATCACCTAAAATTACCGCCATCTTGTCATAAGGCAAATCGGCTTTTTGATCAAAAGTGTTTTTCTGTTGTAAAAGCTTGTTGATCTGACGGGTTTTCTCTAATAAAGTAGTCATTTTTACTCCTCCTAATTTTAAAAGCGAACTGGGCTTGGCCATTTCTCGACTGAAAAATAGGAAATTATGACTGAGGTGTTTTTTGCCTCAGTCATAATTTATCTTTTTTCCGAGAGACTAGCCCATATAGCTAGCTAAATTTAAAAGCTGAAAGAGCTCGTTCAGCCATAAATCCAGACAATCCTACAGAATGTAACGGCTTAGATCTTCATTTTGAACAATACTGTTCAATTTTTCATTTACATAAGCTTCTGTTATTGTAATCTCACCCATTTGCATATCTGGCGCTTCGAATAATAGGTCTTCCAATAAGCGCTCCAGAATCGTATGCAGACGGCGAGCTCCGATATTATCGGTGTCACGATTTACGTTAAAAGCAATATTAGCGATTCGCTCAATAGCTTCCTTTGTAAAGATCACTGTGACATTTTCAGTACCAATTAAGGCAATATATTGTTTAATCAAAGCGTTATTCGGCTCTGTTAAGATTCGGACGAAGTCCTCAGCACTAAGGTCATCTAATTCAACTCGAATTGGGAAACGACCTTGTAATTCAGGGATTAAATCACTTGGCTTAGACAAATGAAATGCGCCAGAAGCAATAAATAAAATGTGGTCTGTCTGGATCGCACCGTATTTTGTGTTGACTTGTGAACCTTCAACAATGGGTAAAATATCGCGTTGCACGCCTTCTCGGGATACTTCACCTGAGTTTTGTTGGCTTTTTGAAGTGATTTTATCAAATTCATCAATAAAAATGATGCCGCTACTTTCAGCTAAACGAATCGCTTCACTATGAATATCGGCTTCTTTGACGATTTTAGCAGATTCCTCTTTTACTAATAATTCTTGTGCTTCTTTCACAGTGACAGTGCGTTCCACTTTTTTCTTAGGTGATAAAGCTCCTAAGGTTTCGTTTAGGTCGATCCCCATTTGTTCCATCCCGTTATTCATTGCAGGCATCGTTTTTTTAGGTTCCTCGATCTCGATAGTTACTTCACGATTGTTCAGTAATCCTTTTTCTAGTTGTTCCAAAATCGTTTTGCGATTCACTTTGATCTCTTCGGTTACTTCTTCTTGAGATTCTTGGGGTTGTTGCGCACTATTGAACATTTGCATCATTTGTTCAAACTGATTATTTGATGTTTGCTTTTGCTCTTTTTTGATTCCAGGTACTAGAACTTTGACTAAACGATTATTCGCTTTTTTTAGGGCCTGAGAGTACACTCTGCTATATTGTTGTTTTTCAACGATTTGAATCGCATTTTCAACTAGATCACGAACCATTGATTCGACATCTCGCCCAACGTAGCCAACTTCTGTAAATTTAGTCGCTTCTACTTTGATAAAAGGTGCATTGACAATTTTCGCCAAGCGTCTAGCAATTTCTGTTTTTCCGACACCTGTAGGTCCGATCATCAACATATTTTTAGGTGTTACATCTTGCTGCATTTTCTCTTCAAGTTGTAAACGGCGGTATCTATTTCTTAAAGCAACTGCAACGGATTTTTTAGCTGTTTCTTGTCCAATGATATATTCATCTAGTTCTGTTACGATTTCTCTTGGTGTTTTATTTAATTCGTTCATGGTCGTTGTCCCCCATTATATTTCTTCTACAATGATATTGTGATTTGTAAACACGCAAATATCTGCTGCGATATTCAGTGCGTTTTTAGCGATTTCTTTGGCAGACATTTCTTTATCGCCGTAGTGTTTCATAGCACGAGCTGCAGATAGTGCAAAGTTACCACCAGATCCGATTGCTAAGATACCATCATCTGGGGTAATGACCTCACCTGTACCAGAAACCAGCAGCATCTCTTTCTCATTCATCACGATCAACATGGCTTCTAATTTTTGCATTGATTGTTGCGTACGCCATTCTTGTGCTAATTCCACTGCTGCTCTAGTTAAATTACCATTATATTCATTTAGTTTACCTTCAAATTTTTCTTCTAATGTAAAAGCATCTGCAACACTTCCAGCAAAACCGACAACTACTTCATCGTTATAGATTCTACGAACTTTTTTTGCAGTTCCTTTCATGACAACTGATTCGCCCATTGTTACTTGACCATCACCGGCCATTGCAAATTTTCCGTCTTTTTCAACAGCACAAATCGTTGTTGAATGAAATTGTGATTCAACCATTATAGTTCCTCCTAATTTAAAAGCGTAGCAGGCTCGTTCAGCCTCGACAGAAAAATAGGGAAATATGAGGTGGCGCTTTTTACCACAATCATATTTTATCTTTTTTTCGGGCGATTAGCCTGCGAAGCTAGTCAAAATACCACCCGTTATGCACGCGGATGAAATGTTCGATAATTTTGTTGTAAGCTTTCTTTTGTTACATGAGCATAAATTTGTGTCGTTGATAAATCAGAGTGCCCCAATAATTCTTGGACAGTCCGCATATCAGCTCCATTATTCAACAAATGCGTTGCAAACGTATGACGCAACATATGAGGATGAATATCGCTATTTAAAGTACTTTTTTTGATCAGCTGATTCAAAACATATTCAATTCCTGTTGGCGTGATTTGTTCACCATGATGGTTAACAAAGACAAACGCATGTTCTTGATGATATTTTTCCATCAAAATAGCGCGCCCGTTTTCCAAATACTCCTTTAAGGCATCTTCGGCAAAAGAACCAAAAGACACATATCGATCCTTGTTACCTTTTCCGTGAATCAATAAGACGTTTGCAGAAAAATCAATTGCCTGCAAGGTTAGGTTAGTACATTCACTCACTCGGATGCCAGTACCATAAAGAATTTCTAATAATGCTTGGTTCCTTAAGTCTAAAGGTTTTGCCCCCCTAGCACTCTCAAATAAAGCATCCATCTCTTTTTCATAGAAGAAGCGAGGAAGTCGTAATTGCTTTTTCTTCATGTGTACATATGAAAAAGGATTTTCTTTGATGACTTCATTTTTAAGTAAGAACTGATAAAATGAGCGTAAGCTGGCAATTTTTCTGCTGATAGAATTTCGACTATATTCTTTGTCATAAAGAACACTGAGATAGGTACGAATATCCAAATGATCAACACTTAAATAATCAGCTTCTCCAGAACTCTTCAAAAAATCAAAAAAATTGAGCATATCTTCTTCATAAGCAATCTTGGTTTTTTCAGAATAACCGCGTTCAACAATCAAATAATTTAAAAACAGCTCTGACCAGTTTTTCTCTTGCATATACCTTCCTCCATTAAATTACAAAGTAACTTTAGCATAACCATTTTGAAAAAACAAACGAATTGTCAGAATTTAATCAATATTTTCAAATTTGGTAACAATTTATTCATATTTGACTTTAATTACTCATAAATTATAAGCATAATTTAATTTAGTGTTCGCTTGTCGTAGACAAATAAAAAGACCGAAACATATGCTAACTCCAAAAATTCTAAGTTTTTGAAGTTGGCGCCTCTGTTTTGGTCTTCTTGTTATTTTATTTTGTTTGTTCTACAAGGTTCATTTCTTCTGTCACTTTTGCTAATGTTGTTAACGCTCTATCAGCAATCGCTTCATAGCGTTCCTTTTTATCGCGAATTCTTTCAGGCAATTCAGGGAATAGACCGAAATTAGCATTCATTGGTTGAAAATGTTTGCCTTCTGCGTGAGTGATATAATAAGCCATGCTTCCTAATGTAGTTTCTCTTGGAAAGACAACTGGTTCTTCACCTTTGGCTAAACGGGCAGCATTCATACCGGCCAACAAGCCACTAGCCGCACTTTCTACATACCCCTCAACACCCGTCATCTGTCCGGCGAAGAATAGATCCTCTCTTTTTTGAGCTTGATAGGTTGGTTTTAATAGTTCTGGTGAATTCATAAAACTATTCCGGTGCATAACACCATAACGGACAAACTCAGCATTTTCTAAACCTGGAATCATTTGGAAAACGCGTTTTTGCTCGCCCCATTTTAAATGCGTTTGGAAGCCAACAAGATTGTATAATGAAGCTGCGGCATTATCTTGACGCAATTGAATCACCGCATACGGACGTTTGCCGGTCTTCGGATCTTCTAAGCCCACAGGTTTCAAAGGACCAAATAGCATCGTCTTGATTCCGCGTTTGGCCATTACCTCAATCGGCATACAGCCTTCAAAGAATTTCTCCTTTTCAAACGACTTTAACGGTGCAACTTCTGCAGAAATCAACGCTTCATAAAATGCTTTAAACTCTTCCTCTGTCATAGGACAATTTAAGTACGCCGCTTCACCTTTATTGTATCGCGATTTCAAATAAACTTTATCCATATCGATAGTCGCTTTATCCACGATTGGTGCCGCAGCATCATAGAAGTAAAAACCGTCTGAGCCGTTAAACTCTTTGATTTGATCAGCCAAAGCTTCTGATGTTAATGGACCTGTTGCGATAATGACGATGCCTTCTGGTATTGCCGTGATTTCTTCATTTTTTACTGTAATTAACGGATGGTTTTTGATTCTATCAGTGATCTCTTGTGAAAAAGTATCACGATCCACTGCTAAAGCTCCACCAGCAGGTACTGCAGTTTTATCCGCACTAGTGATAATGATGGAATCTAAGCGACGCATCTCTTCTTTTAATACCCCGACAGCATTGGTTAAATTGTTGCCTCTAAGTGAGTTTGAGCACACTAACTCAGCAAAATTTTCTGTCTGATGAGCGGGAGTATTTTTTACAGGACGCATTTCATAGAGTGTTACAGGTACTCCGGCTTGCGCAACTTGCCAAGCGGCTTCACTGCCAGCTAGACCTGCGCCGATAACTGTTACAGCAGTAGTCATATATTTCCTCTTTTCTTTAAAAAACCAACAAAATTATGCTGGTTTTTAAGCTTCTTTTTTTCAGTATTTATTTTTGAACGTTTTCCTCGTAATCGCCATTAATACATACGACTTGCTTGCCGCCTTTGACTTTTTTCTCGACGAGATACTGTCCACATTTTGGACATGGTCGTCCGATTGGTTTGTCCCAAGAAGTAAACTCACAATCTGGATATCGACTACAGCCATAGAATAATCGATTCTTTTTAGATTTACGCTCGATCACTTGACCTTCATTACAAACAGGACAAGTCACACCGATTTCTTTGACGATTGCTTTAGTATTTCGACATTCTGGGAAATTGCTACAAGCGAAAAATTTACCGTAGCGACCTAATTTGATTACCATTGGATGGCCACAAAGGTCACAATCAAATCCAGCTGGTTCATCTTTAATTTGGATTTTTTCGATTTTTTCTTCTGCATTGGTCAATTCTTTTTCAAATGGACGATAGAAACGATCAACAACTTCGACCCATTTTTCTTTACCTACACCAATTTTATCTAAATCGCCTTCCATTGAGGCCGTAAAGTGAACATCGACGATTTGCGGGAAGAATTCAACGATTAATGAATTAACGATTTCACCTAATTCAGTCGGTTCAAAACGTTTATTTGTTAGTTTAACATAGTAACGTCTTTGGATTGTTTCCAAGGTTGGCGCATAGGTCGATGGACGTCCTACACCGTTTTCTTCTAATGCACGAATCAAGGTTGCTTCACTGAATCTTGCTGGTGGCTGTGTGAAATGCTGTTTAGGCTCGATATCAAGAGCATTAACTTTGTCCCCTTCGATTAAATCAGGTAGAATATTTTCTTTATCTTCTTTCCCATCATCACGGCCTTCAACATAGACTTGCATAAATCCTTTGAATTTCACTTTAGCACCATTTGCGATAAAAATAACGCTATTTTGCTCTAAAGTGACTTTCATCGTGTCCAATACAGCTGGGGTCATTTGGCTAGCAACAAAACGTGACCAAATCAATGTATAAAGCTTTAATTGATCTTTATCTAAATATTGTTTTATTTCATTTGGAGCTCGTAATACGCTTGACGGACGAATTGCTTCGTGGGCATCTTGAGCACCTTGAGCATTTTTGGCTTTACGTCCACCGTGAGCAGAGAATTCACTGCCATATGTTTTTTCAATATATTCTGCGGCTTCTCCCTTTGCTGAATCAGCTATCCGCGTAGAATCGGTACGCATATAAGTAATCAATCCTACAGTGCCTTGTTTTCCTAAGGCAATTCCTTCATACAACTGTTGTGCGACCATCATGGTTTTTCGTGTTCTGAAATTTAATTTTCTGGCTGCTTCTTGTTGTAAACTACTAGTTGTAAAAGGCAACGCCGGATTACGCTTACGTTCTTTTTTCTCAACTTTTGTTACATCATACTCTTTACCTTTGATTCGAGTAGTCACTTCTTTTACTGCTTCAGCATTTGGTAATTTTTTCTTTTTGCCATCTAGGCCCCAGAAATTTGCTTTAAACTTCTTCTTAGCTTTTTGAAAATTACCATCAATACTCCAATATTCTTCAGGAATAAATTTGCGAATATCATTCTCACGATCGATGATGATTTTAAGTGCAACAGATTGAACTCGGCCGGCACTCAAGCCTTTTTTGACTTTACGCCAAAGAATTGGGCTCAGTGAATAACCAACTAAACGGTCTAAAATACGACGCGCTTGCTGAGCATCAACCAAATCTAAATCTATCGTACGTGGCTCTTTAAAAGCAGATTTTACAGCTTCTTTAGTAATTTCGTTAAATACGACACGGTTTTTATCTTTCAAATCTAAGCCAAGAAGGAAAGACAAATGCCAAGCAATGGCCTCTCCTTCTCGGTCTGGATCGGCTGCGAGATAAACTTTTTCAGCTTTTTTAGCAGCAGCTTTTAAACTTTTGATGACATCGCCTTTACCTCGGATCGAGATATAGTGCGGTTCATAATTATTTTCAGTATCAACACCCATTTTGCTTTTTGGTAAATCTCGAATATGCCCAACACTGGCCACAACCTTATAGTTTTTTCCTAAATATTTTTCAATCGTTTTGGCTTTAGCTGGTGATTCTACAATAACTAGATATTTATACGCCATTCAACGTGTGGCTCCTTTCGGTTTTTGTGTTTCTTCTATTATATATATCAAAATGTAGAGAACTCACAAATCGTACTTCATCATATCTATTCGTTAAAGGTTTGTCAAGGATTGATGCAGTTAAATTGAAAAAAGGTGAATTTCTTCTAGGATGTCTTGAGAGCAAGTAGTGCATTTTGCCCCCTCTTGAATCAAGCCATGACAGCCGTCAGATTGGGCTTCAAATAGATTACCTGGTACAGCAAAAACTTCACGACCATACTCTAAAGCCGCTTGTGCTGTAATCAAAGAACCGCTTTTTTTTCGTGCTTCGATCACGCAAGTTCCTAAACTTATACCAGCGATAATTCGGTTGCGCATGGGGAAATGATATTTTCTAGGACCTGTACCGTTCGGATATTCACTGATGACTAACTGGTCTGTCATCATTTTTCGTTGAATATGGGCAGTTTCTTTTGGGTAGCAAATATCTAAACCTGTTCCGATAATACCAATCGTATTTCCACCATGTTGCATTGAGACTTGATGACTAACACTATCAATTCCTTTGGCCAATCCACTGACGATTGTAAAATCATTTCTGATCATATCAGGAATCAACTCGCGGACAACATTTATTCCATAAACTGAAGCTGCTCTTGCTCCAATAAAAGACAGACAATTATTTTTTAAAAGTTCTATGTTTCCTTTATAAAATAATAGAACCGGACAGTTATAGATTTGTTTTAAGTAATAAGGATAAAACGGGTCTAAAATAGTGATAAATGTGTGTTCTAATTGGTACTTAGTTAACTTATCAGATTCTTTTGTCCAATGATCCCATGACTCTGAAAATAATTTCTGATACGTTGTGATACCAGCGATTTGGATGATTTCTTCCTTTGAAAAATTGGTACAGTTATTATATTTCATTGAGAAGTCTAATACTTTTAGTATTCCTAAATTGCCAATACCATTACAAACTGCTAGTTTAAATAATAAATTTCGTTGTGTGTCTTCCATAAAAAAACCTTCTTTCACAAATACTTGTTATAGTAAGTATCCGCAAAAAAAGGCGCTTTTCATTTTTTTAACACAGGTTTTTAATTGGAGCAAAGGTTTTTCTGTGAATCGCACAGATTCCTTGCTGTTGGATTCCTAGTAAATGTTCTTTTGTTCCGTAGCCTGCATTATGTTCAAAGCCATATCCTGGATACATCTTAGCATAGTCTTCCATCAAGCGATCACGAACAACTTTAGCTACAATACTTGCAGAAGCGATCGATATAGAACGAGCATCCCCTTTAATAATACTTTCTTGTGGAATGTTAACATCTAACTTCATTGCATCAATTAATAAATAATCTGGAATAAAACACAAATCTTCAAGGGCTATCCCCATCGCTAGTTTTGAAGCCTGGTAGATGTTAATTTCATCAATCTTATTATGGTCCACCATGCCGATTCCAATTGAAATGGCTTGATTTTGAATCTCATTATAAAGTTCATCTCTTTTTTTCGCAGATAACTTTTTAGAATCATTTACTCCAAGCAAGTTGAATCCTTCTGGAAGGATTACTGCTGCGGCAACAACAGGACCTGCTAAAGGTCCACGGCCTACTTCATCGATCCCAACAATTAAACGATGACCTTGAGCGTGAGCTTTGTTTTCAAACTCTTGCATTTCTGCAAATAGCGCCAATTCCTTTTCATGGCGTTGGATTCGTCGATCCCACTGAGCCAAAGCCTGTTGAACACCGCTACGTTCATCCTTTTTCCATTGGTCGATTCGTTCGTCATCTCTTGTCTCAATCGTAGCTAAGGCTGCTTTAATTTGCTGAATTGATTCAGTTTTCATCTTTTAGTGCTCCTAATTCTTCCCAACGATCTAAAGTATATGGTCCTAATTTGCTGCTGCGGATTTCCTGAATGATCATTTCACTTGCTCGATCATAATCATCACGATAGCCGCGTTTTTGACTGATCAACATCAAAAGTTCGGCAGCGGGTAACAACGTATCTGCTTCTGTTAAATTATAGCGTTCAACCAAACGCTGAGGGTAAAATCGTGAAAAAAATGATAATCCATATATCGCAAGATCATCTAAATGTAGTAATTGATCTTTGATAGCACCTGTCAGTGCCAGTTTTTTTCCGATTTCTTGGTCTTCAAACCTAGGCCACAAGATCCCTGGTGTATCAAGTAGCTCTAAATCTGTACCGGAACGCAGCCACTGCTGCCCTTTTGTCACACCCGGTTTATTTCCTGTCTGTGCGATTTTCTTTCCAACTAAGCGATTCATCAGAGTTGATTTGCCAACGTTAGGAATACCGATACACATGGCACGAATTGCTCGCGGTTTTACTCCTTTTGATCGTTCTCGATCCAGTTTTTCTTTCAACGCTTTTTTTGCTTCTGGTACAATCTTATTGATGCCTTTGTTTTGTTGCGCATTGATGATCAAAGTATGATAGCCTTTTTCTTGAAAATAATGCTGCCACTTTTGATTCTGCTCCTTATCAGCTAAATCCCCTTTATTCAATAAAATCAATCGTGGCTTTTGTTGGACGATTTGATCCATCATCGGATTTCTTGATGAGAGCGGAAGTCTAGCATCAATCAATTCAAAAACAATATCCACATATTTTATTTTTTCAGATACTTCTCTTCTGGCTTTTGCCATGTGTCCTGGAAACCATTGTATTGTCATTTTATCACCTATCTTGGTATGAATTTCATATGTGTTATGGGGTAATACACAAACTGAGCTTTTCCTAAAATATACTTACTCTCGACTGCACCAAAAGAACGACTGTCTTTTGACATTCTCCGGTTATCTCCTAATACAAAATAACTATCTTTGGGTAATACATCTGTTGTGATAAGATCACTTAAATTAAAATTAGTTGTGTAAGGAGCCGTCTCATGATCTTTTTTGATATTTTTTTCTAAGAATGGTTCTTCAACAGGTTTCTCATTAATATATAGTTGATCATCCTCGTAGCGAACAGCATCTCCAGGTAGTCCAATCACGCGTTTAATATAAATTGCTCCGTTTGGCAACTTGAATACGACTACGTCAAAGCGCTTAATCGACGTAAATTTTTCCATGGCAATCATGTCCCCTTGACTCAACGTTTTTTCCATGGAATTTCCGTCTACAGGAACAGGGATTAGAATAAAACCTCTTAGTATAAATAACAACAGTAAAGAAGGAATGAGCAGTTTCATGAAAAAAATAAAGGAGCCAATATACGATTTTCGTTTTTCCACTATTACTCTCTCCCTTTTGCTTGCTGGTTCTATTATAAAGGAAAAACACTAGAAAAAGCGACTAATTTAAAGTAAAAATTGTGGCATAATTAAATAAAAGATGGAATAGGTGCGAAAAAGGGCTTTTTTTCACATACAGCCAGTTTTCCCCACCTATTCTCCTTTATTCTTTCTTACTTTTTTTTGAAGTTCTTTGATGCCAGTATCATATGCTTGATCATTTTCTTTGATTTTCTTCCCTACCTCAGTTTCAATTTGAGCTGCTGTTTCATTATCCACTTCTCCGGTAACTGGAAGATTATTATCAGCCTGTATAGCACTGACAGCGGTTTTCGTTTGCTCAGAAAAATCACTAGCTTCCGCATTGACATCGTGGCCAAGTGCTTTTAATAGGGCATTGATATTTTTGACAACTGGAGAAGAATCACCTAATTTGAGTGTTTTATCTCTAGAGATTGGTGAAAGGTAAGCATAATCAGGATAATCAGCCTTAATCGTGGGTTCTAATCCTTTTTCATGGATCCACTCCCCTTTTGGTGTCAACCATTTTAAGACAGTTAACTTGATTTCGCTCTTATCATTCAGATTTTTAACCGTTTGAACGGTTCCCTTCCCAAAAGTTTTTGTTCCGATGATCTCTTTGTTGCCGGATTCTTTTAAGGCTGCTGCAAAAATCTCAGATGCGCTAGCGCTGCCTTCATCAACTAAAACAACAGTCGGTTCTGTCACTTTAAAGCCACCATCTAATTGGCTAGAAGCAACTTCTTCACTGGTGTTACCAGCCTTATCTTCAAATTTAAGAATCGTTTTACCGTCTTTGAGGAACATGCTGGCCATTTTTTCTACTTGATCAAGCAGTCCACCTGGATTTTGACGTAAATCAATCACAAAAGATGTGGCTCCGGCTTTTCTTAACGTCTTGATGCTTTCTTGAAGCTCTTTATACGTATTTTCCCCAAATGAAATGATTTTGATTGAGCCAACTGAATCGTCCTTTTTATCTAATTCGCCTTTGACTGTTTCGATTGGAATCGTGTCTCTCTTTAATTTCAATTCAAAGGTTTCCTCGCCACGCTTAATTGTTAAACGGACTTCCGTGCCTTTTTTTCCACGAATTTTACTGACGACTTGAGAAAGTGTCTTGCCTTGTGTGTTTTCATCATCGACTTTTAAAATCGTATCATTTGTCTTCATCCCTGCTTTAGCTGCGGGTGAGCCTTCGATAGGAGCTTGAGCAACGGTAGGCAACTCGTCTGTCATGGTCATGGTCGCACCAATCCCTTCAAAACTACCGGCAAGACTTTGGTCTAATTCATCTGCTTCTGGTTCATTTAAATAGCTAGAATACGGATCATCTAAAGCCTCTGTCATGCCTTTTAAAGCACCATCAACCAACTTTTTTTCATCAACTTTCCCTACATAATTATTGACGATTTCGTTATATAGATCATCCACTTTTTTTAGCTCGCCACTTTGAGCTGGACTGTTGGCAAGTTGTTTTTTATATTGAGAATCGAAATAGATATAACCGCCACCGCCAGCCAAAAAAGCAACACAGGCAAGCGAAATAATGTATTGATGAAAAGGCACTTGTTGTTTATTTTTCATATAGTCATCTCTTTCCGTAAAATTATCATTGCATGTTTTCCAGTTTACCATGAAAAAAAAGGAAGGAAAAGCTTTCTTTGCCTTTCCTACCTTTTTTATTTATTGTTTTCTACGTATTTTTCCCATAGCTCATCAAAAATATGCATATTAGTCAAGTAATCGGCATCCATCTCTAAATAACTTGATAATTCATGATAATCCTCAGATTGTTTTGGAAACTGAATATCTTTTGCAGCATCGTTTGCAAATTGACTTTCTTCAGTTTTTTTCGGTGCTCTCAATGTCATTAAATAATGATAGAAGCTTCTTCTCATATAATTCACCAATTCTCTTCTATAAAATTTGCTCGATTCATATGGGCATTTTCATAACGTTCAGGCTCTTTTTGATAAAAATCCTGATGATAATCTTCAGCGGGATAAAAAGTGACTGCAGGCTCGATTGTTGTGACGATTGGTTCACTAAAACGACCACTTTCTTGTAAAGCTTGTCGGCTTTTTTCAGCGATTCCTTTTTGGTGTTCGCTTGTATAAAAAATGACCGGACGATAGTTATCTCCACGATCTTCAAACTGACCTAAAACATCTGTTGGATCGGTTTGTTGCCAGTAAATTTCTACTAATTTTTCATAAGGCATGATGGTCGGATCAAATTCAATCTCAACTGCTTCAGTATGGCCCGTGGTATGGCTCAACACTTGTTCATATGTTGGGTTTTCAACGTGCCCTCCCGTATATCCAGACGTTACAGAATGGATGCCAGGTTGGGTATCAAAAGGCTGGATCATACACCAAAAACAGCCTCCGGCAAAAATGGCTTTTTCACTCAATTGGTTCCCTCCTTCTCCTCTTTAGTTGTATCAGCACTATCTTTTGGCAAGTAAATATTCATGCGAATATCATCATCCACTAAGTTTATTTTTTCTGCACGGATAAACAAGCCATTTTGCATTCTGAATTGATCCAAACGTAATAACACTGTACTATCTTCTGGGTTTACTTCTACCCAATTTGGCAATTTATAATCTCTTTGCACAAATTTCAAAATTTCTTTCATTGGTAATCCCAGTGTTCCGATAGATAAACTTTTTGCTTTTAATTGAACGTTACCATTATCCATCACGTAAGGATCAAAATAAAGGTAAAACTGGATTGGGTGTCCCAACACTTCAAATGTACCATTCAACATTGCTTCATTCTCTAAATAAAATTTATAGGTAATATCAGAGCCTTTTTGGAAATCTTTCAGATAAAAATCGATCAACGCATTTACTTGTTTTTTATTTGATTGAATCGCAATAACGGGTGTGCCGTCTTTTTCTACTAATTCAGGAACAGGCTTATAATTAGGCTCCCGAACTTGGGTAACTCTTACAAAAATAAAAGCAAGACTCCCAATGATAATACCAATCAAAATTATAAAAGCTACTTTCCAGCGATTGATCGTCTTTTTGACTTGCGGCATGTTTTTTCTTCGTTTAGATGTTTTTGGTGCAACTTTCTTATCTTCTGGTTCATTTGACATTTGTATCACTCACTTCCCTTTTTGAGCCATTTATCTTGTGTTTTTACCATTTTATCACGAACAGTACTTGCCATGATTTGATACCCTAGATTATTAGGATGGAAATGGTCTTCTTCGTACAGTGCATTATTTTTGATATCGACCTCTCCACTTGAGGTCATTGTATTTTCACTGCTAACGATTCCGACTTCATCCCCAACACCTTTATAAAGCAAGTCATTAATAGGAATAAAATAGGCATTTTTTTCTGCTTGGACGATTTCCTCTGTCCCAGCATTCCAATTATCAACAATTTCCTGCATTTCAGTGATATCAGGAAAATACAAATAAAACGGATTATATATTCCTAAGACATAAATTGGTGCATCGGTATTGTATTTGCGAATTTCTGTCAGTAGCTTATCTACTTCTTTTTGATAATTTTTCAGTGGCCTTTTGAATGACTCTTTTGTTAAGCGGAAAATATCGCCTTTTATGACTTTCATTAAATCATTTCCGCCTACAGTCAAGGTGATGACATCTGCTGTGGCTAGACCATCTTGAATCGCTTCATTTTTTTTGATCCGTTTAAGGATTTGGTCGCTACGATCGCCATTTTTCCCAAAATTATCAGTTTGAACACCGTTTAACTGATACTGCTCTTGTAAATCTTTGGCAACTAGCGGTACAAAACCTCCTGAGTTTGTTAAATCGCCGATTCCTTCTGTTAAAGAGTCGCCAATTGCAACGTAGTGGATAACTTCTTTTGTTTCGCTTTTGGCTATTTGTTGCGCTCCGGTTCCTAAAATTGGTTTTGCTTTTGGTGCAATTAGAATCAAAAGTAAAAAAATACTGATGATCGTCGTAAAAAAAAGTGCAAAACTTGCCCAATTATTTTTGAAAAAATTCTTCATTCTATCCCTTTCTTTGCTGTAAATCGTAAAAAAAACATGGTGATTTTACTAATTTACGATAATTATATTTTTTAGTCTTACACATTAAATTATCTCTATTTTTGGTCGATTTGTACAGTGAAATTTATAAAAATAGAGTGGGGTCATAACTCTACGAGTCATATCCCACTCTTGAAAAATCCGTATAAACGGTAAGATCAGAAGTAACTGCTTTGGAATCAAACATGTCTCTTCCAATAGTCAAAACTTAGTCTGTGTAGTACATAATTGCAAATGCACCTTTGCCTGTATGCGTAGCAATTACAGGATTTGTATGCAATACAGGAATATCCATGTCTGGAAACAACGCTTGTAATCCTTCTTTAAAACCGTTCGCAAGCTCTAATCCATCTGCATAAGAAATTCCGATTTGTCGTACATTTGACAAAGTGCTCAACTCAGTTTTAAGCTCTTCAAACCATTTATTGAATGTTTTTAATCCCCTACCTTTGGCAACTGGAATCAGTTCGGTATGATCAAAATCCATTACTACTTTCATATTAAAAATACTGGATAAAAGCCCTGTCGCGCGACTGATACGGCCGCCTTTAACTAAATTATCCAATGTAGAGATTCCAATGAAAAGCTTCGTATTTTCTTTAACATGATTGATTTCTGCTAAAATTTCTGGAACACTTGCTCCATTTTTAGCAAGTTTAGCAGCTTGAATTACTTGAAAGGATAAGCCTTGATCTGTAAAATCACTATCAATCACAGTTACATTCGCAGAACTAAGATTCCCAGCTTGTCTAGCCGCTTCTACTGTACCGCTTAGCCCTTTTGTCATATGGATTGAAACAACCTCACTGCCGTCAGCACCTAAACGATCATACAACTCGACAAACTCACCAATCGGCGGTTGACTTGTTTTAGGCAATGCTTTTGAGGTGCTCATTAGTTCCATAAAGTGTTCACCTTCTAAATGGTCATCATCGGCATATACTACACCATCGATCATCACTGATAAAGGAATCATGTGAATAGCTAACTCGTCGCGTACACTTTTAAGCATAGTACAAGAAGAATCCGTCACAATTTTAACATTTGTCATAATTTTATCACTCTTTCTTTAAAAAAAACCTCAATTCGTGGTAAAATACTTTTGAGGCTTGAATGTCTGTTTTTATTATAACAGACAAAGAATTATTTTTCACCAAATTAAAATGAAGGAAGTTGATTTCTTGGAAAAAGTAAAATTCTCCAGAAAATATATGATTTTAAATGAAGTACTTAATGCCGTCACTCATGGGATTGGGGTTGGCTTGAGTATTGTAGGATTGATCATCTTGTTAGTCAAAGGGACACGGATGGGTTCTCCTGTTCATATAGTTTCTTACGCCATTTATGGTTCTACGCTGATACTTTTATTTTTATCTTCCACCCTATTTCATAGCTTAATTTTTACTAAAGCTAAAAAAGTATTTCAAGTTTTTGACCATAGTTCGATCTTTTTATTGATAGCCGGTAGCTATACGCCATTTTGTTTATTGAGTATTGATGGTTGGCTGGGTTGGCTATTGTTCGTTCTTATTTGGCTCATGGCCCTTAGTGGTGTTGTCTATAAATCTTTAACCTTGCATAAACAAGAGACGGTAAAAAATATTTCTACTGTAATCTATATTATTATGGGCTGGCTTTGCGTTGTTGCTGCCAAACCATTGTATGATTCTTTGGGCTTCACAGGGGTTGCGCTGCTGGTAGCCGGCGGTGTCTCTTATACATTAGGTGCTGCATTTTATAGCTTAAAAAGTGTTCGTTTCATGCACGTAGTTTGGCACTTGTTCGTTATGTTAGGTGCCGGTTTCATGTTCTTTTCGATTTTACTTTATACTTAAATTTTATAGATTCCTTTGTTTAAAAGGTTTATGGCATTTCTTTTTGATTAATCAAAAAAAGAAATGCCTTTTTTTGTATTTATCTCTTTACAAAGCGAACAAACATTCGTATAATAACTATACAAACGTTTGTTCGATAAAAATTATGAGGTGATTAAGAATGAAAGCAGTTCGTCGTGGCGGGTTATTATTTGTAGTATTGATTATTGGTATTTTCTTAGGTACATTAGGGTTACGCTCAGCTTTGCTTATTGTTAGCCCTCTGTTTATTATATGGTTTATGTTATGGGATGAGAAACGGTATTCTCATACAAGAAAAAAGAATGAACATCAACACTATATTTACCGTAAATATCCGTAGATTAAAGTGTGATTGATTTATAGCAACAAAATAGATGTGCAATAAAATTGAAGTTCAGCTTTACTGCACACCCTTATTCTAAACGAAAAAAACGATAAAAAGCCTGTAGTTCCTTGGATTTCTGGAGCTACAGGCTTTTAAATTGGCTCTATACTTTCTGATGTTGGTGAGAA
>NZ_JXLC01000035.1:0-41841 GCF_001886225.1 Enterococcus silesiacus
GATACACCAGACGAAAACGGCAATGTGATCGATGATTACCGTATTGAATACCTAGCAGCGCATATCCAAGCGATGAAAGATGCGGTAGAGCTTGATGGCGTAGATTTACTAGGCTATACAACATGGGGCTGTATCGATCTTGTTTCAGCAGGAACAGGTGAAATGAAAAAACGTTACGGCTTTATCTACGTTGATCGTGATAATGATGGCAATGGAACATTAAAACGTTCGAAGAAAAAATCATTTGACTGGTATAAAAAAGTTATTGCGACAAATGGGGAAGATTTGACGAACGCATAAAAAAGGAGGAAATCAGATGAAAAATTTTGGAAAACTGTTAGGGGTTTTAATGTTAGGTTTGTTAGTAGTTGCAGGGTGTGGTAATGGTAATGCGAAGAGCGATGAGGCATCAGCAGCTAAAAAAACACCAGAAGAATTAACTCTGTATATCGTTCGACATGGTAAAACAATGCTAAATACAACAGATCGTGTTCAAGGTTGGTCAGATGCAGTCTTAACGAAAGCTGGCGAAGAAGTCGTAACAGCCGCTGGTGTTGGTTTAAAAGATATTGATTTTCAAAATGCATACAGCAGTGATAGTGGTCGTGCCATTCAAACTGCCAATTTAATCGTAAAAGAAAGCGCAAAATCTTCTGACTTAAAAGTGATTACAGATGAGCGCTTGAGAGAATTTAACTTTGGGACTTATGAAGGTGATTTAAATCACACCATGTGGCAAGATATTGCGGATGATCAAGGAATCACCCTAGAAGAATTTTTGAAAAATATGACGCCAGAATCATTTGCTAATAGTGTAGCCAAACTAGATGCTAAAAATGTAGAAGAAGCTAAAATCAACTGGCCAGCGGAAGATTACAAAACAATCACTACTCGACTTAAAGCAGGTCTAGATGATATTGTTGAAAAAGAAATGAAAAATGAAGGATCGGGTAATGTCTTGATCGCTTCACATGGGTTAAGTATTTCTGCTCTACTGGCGACGTTATTCGATGATTACAAAATTCCAGAAGGCGGTTTAAAAAACGCGAGTGTTTGTACAGTAAAATATAAAGATGGAAAATACACGTTAGATAAAGTCAATGATCTAAGTTATGTTGAAGCAGGGCAAAAAAAGTAGAAAAAGATGTAACTAACAATAGTAAATGAATATTAAAACTCAGCTTCATTCATATAAAATTCGATCAAAGAAACACTTTTGATCGAATTTTGTGTATAATAATAACAAAAAGAAGGAAAAGGGCTAACTATTATGGTAACTATTACAAATTTTCGTGATATCGGCGGTATCAAAAATAAAGCTGGAAAACAAATCAAAAAGAATGTTTTCTTAAGATCAGGTGAATTATCTAATTTAACCAAAGAGGATGAAAAACGCCTGGAAACAATTTACCAATTAGGTAAAATCATTGATTTAAGAAGTGAAGCTGAAGTAGAAGAAAGACCAGATCTGACTGTTCCCAAAGCAGAATATATCCATATTGATATTTTGGAAGATATCCAAGATGAAGGTGCATCGATCGAAGACTTTGTTAAAATTGGTTCTCCAGAGAAATCAGCTGCGTATATGGAAAAACTCTATGCTGACATTGCTTTAAACACGACATCTCAAAAGGGGTACAACAAGTTTTTTGAAGAAATTTTAGCATTGCAAAAGCCAGAAAGTATTTTATTCCATTGTTTTGCAGGGAAAGATCGTACAGGAATTGCAGCCTTATTGGTGTTGGAGACTTTAGATGTACCAAGAGAAGCAATTTATGCAGATTATTTATTAACAAATGATTTGAGAAAACAAGAAAATGCGATGATTTTGGAACAAGCCAAAAAAGCTCAGCTGGAAGAAACAAATTTAGAAGCGTTACATGTTGCTTTAAATGTAGACAACAGCTATTTAGATAATTTTTATCAAACAGTTGAAAAGCAATATGGTGATATTGCTACTTACTTAAAACGAGCGATCGGTATTGATAAGGGAACAAAAGAAGCGTTAAATCATCGTTTTGTATTAGATTAGATGAAAAGAAAAGACAAGAGGGACTTATGAAGAGACAACAGCATATCGAATTATTGAATCGGTGCGTCGAAATTTCCCGCAATGCCCGTGAGCATGGGAATACACCTTTTGGCGCTCTACTAGCTGATAAAGAAGGAACAATTCTTTTAGAGCAAGAAAATATCGAGATCACAGAAAATATCTGTACAGGGCATGCTGAGACAACCTTGGCAGCACAAGCCTCGCAACAGTATAGCAAAGAATTTTTATGGGAGTGCTTGCTATACACCACTGCTGAACCCTGTGCGATGTGTACGGGTGCGATTTATTGGGGTAATATTGGAACAATCGTTTATGCAATGACGGAAAAGCGTTTGTTGGAACTCACCGGTGATAATGAACAAAACCCAACCTTTGATCTACCCTCAAAAGAAATAGTGAGTCATGGTCAAAAAGATATTCAAATCATCGGTCCATTTCCTGAAGTGGAACAGGCAGCAGCTCTTGTTCATCAAGGTTATTGGGATTAATAAAAAGTAGAAATCATTCAGTTGGTTGGATCATTTCTACTTTTTTATTTAGGATAAAATAAAATGTCAGAATTTTCCGAAAGGTTATTGACATCTGTGGAGGTTAAGGCAATAATAGATAAAATCACTTACTAAAAAATAAAAGGGGCGAGACGAATAATGATTATTAAACCATCACTACCGCAGGAAATGACGATTTTTTTCGATGCAGAGAATCAACCAAATAAAAATGTGCAAATGGGAGTGATTATTTTAAAGCCAGGAGAAAAGAGACCATTGGAAGGCTTTGCAAGACATGATCAAGATGAATATTCGTATGTTGTTTCGGGAAAAGCCCATACGATTTTAGAAGATGGACAAGATTTGGTAGGAAAACCTGGTGATGCACAGCTGATCGAAGCAGGAGAAGGTCATATTAATTATAATGATGGCGCTGAAGATGCAGTTGTTGTTTGGCTCTTAGTGGAACGCACATAAAACAAGTTTAGGGGAGAAAAGTATGAAAAAAACACTTAAATCAGTCTTCGGCTTAGTTATGCTGATGACGATTCTATCGGGATGTTCTGGCGGTCAAGAAGCAAAACAAACACAAAAGAATAAGCCAATAAATTTAATGTCACCTTCAGAGTTAACAACGTTGGATACGTCCGTTATGTTGGATTTTCCAGATGCAATCGTCCAAACAGCTGCTTTTGAAGGACTATACGCATTAGATGACAAAGATCAACTGATTCCAGCGGCCGCTAAAGAAATGCCCACAATTTCTGAAGATGGGAAGACCTATACGATCAAGCTACGAGATGATGCTAAGTGGACTAATGACGATCCAGTCACCGCAGCAGATTTTGAATATGCTTGGAAAAAGATGATCGATCCTAAAAATGGTTTTGTTTATAGCTTTTTAGTAGTAGATACGATCCTAAATGCTGAAGAAATTTCAGCTGGGAAAAAAGCGGTAGATGAACTTGGAGTAAAATCGCTGGACGATCAAACCTTGGAAATAAAATTGAAAGAGGCAAAACCATATTTCACGTCTGTTTTAGCTTTTCCAACTTTTTTTCCACAAAACCAAAAGTTTGTTGAAAAGCTTGGTGCAGACTATGGAACAACAAGTGAGAACGTTGTTTACAATGGTCCCTTTACTGTAGAAAATTGGAAGCAAACCGATTTAAGCTGGGATCTAAAGAAAAATGAAAAGTATTGGGATCGTTCAAATGTAAAATCAGATACAATCCATTATGAGGTAGTTAAAGAAGCATCGACCGCCTTGAATCTTTTCGAAGATGGGCAGCTGGATGTAGCGACCATCACTGGAGAACTAGCAAAACAAAATCAAAGTAATCCAGATTATCATTCTTACCCAACTGCAACAATGAATTACATTCGCTTAAATCAAAAACGACAAGGGAAAGATACTCCTTTAAAAAATGAAAACCTAAGAAAGGCTTTGGCACTAGGGATCGATAAAGAAAATCTAGTGAATAATATTATTGCAGATGGCTCCAAACCATTGTACGGTGCAATAACAAAAGGCTTTGTAAGCAACCCTGAAACTGGAGTAGATTTCAGAGAAGAAGCTGGGGATTTAATGACCTATAATAAAGATGAGGCATTAAAATATTGGGAGTTAGCTAAAAAAGAATTAGGCGATAACATCACACTGGATTTAATGGTGACAGATGATGGCTCGTATAAAAAAATGGGCGAAAGCCTTCAAGGAAGTCTAGAAAAATTATTCTCTGGTCTGACTGTCAATGTTTCTGCCTTGCCAACTGAGACAGCGTTAAATCTTAGTCGTGAGAGTGACTATGATATGTTCTTGATTTATTGGACACCAGATTATCAAGATCCAATCTCAACGCTAAGTATGTTGCGGACAGGCAATGATCGTAATTATTCAAATGCTACTTATGATGGATTATTAGATGATGCTTCGCAGAAATATGCGACGAATCTAGAAAAACGCTGGGAGACATTGATTGCTGCTGAAAAAGAAGGAATTGAAACGACAGCTGGTATGATCATCATTAGTCAAAATCAACAATCTGTTTTACAAAATCAACAAGTCAAAGGGCTGAGCTATCACACGTTTGCAGCGCCTTTAACGTTAAAAGATGTCTATAAGGAAGCTGAATAGCTAAAAACTAAGACGAACGTGTTTAGCTCTAAAAATTTATTTTGCTACTAAAAAAATGATGAAATCAAAACGAGTGGACAAAACGAACGCATAGTTTTGTCCACTTTTTTAGTCATATTAATATCTGAAATCATGGTATCGTTGTATGATAGGAGTATCAAAAGCAAATGATTCTAGGCAAAAACGTCTGGATAGCAAAATAAATTAGGAGTGAAGCCAATGTCTAAGCCAGCACATAACAAACAACACAACAATAACGAAATACTCTTAAAAAATATCGAAGAAGAAATTCAGCAGTTTATCTTAAAGCAACATCCTAATTTAACCGGAAATTCAATCATTCTTTTTCCTGAACTTTTAAATTATCGTTTAGATTATATAAAAACAATGATCAAAAGTGATTCACAAACAATGGAAAAATTAAATGAGAATATTGTTCAAAATATCAAAAATAATGAAACTATCTCGAATAATCTAAATACAACTGTGGAAAAAAATTTAACTTTAGGACAGAAGACTGCTGATAAAATCGCGAAATTTGGTGGAAGCTGGCCGTTTATTTTCTTGTTTATTACGGTCTTGGTTATTTGGATCGTTGTCAATTCAACGCAGCTGTTCGGAAAGCCCTTCGACAGCTACCCATTTATTTTGTTAAATCTGGCATTATCGTGCTTGGCCGCCATTCAGGCACCGGTCATTATGATGAGTCAAAATCGTCAAGAATCCAGAGACCGCGAACAGGCAAATAATGATTATAAAGTAAATTTAAAAGCTGAAATAGAAGTCAATTTGCTGCATGAAAAAATGGATTATCTAATTAACAGTCAATGGCAGCATTTAGTCCAAATGCAACATATGCAAATCGAGTTGTTAGGCGAATTGCAAGAACAAATCAATGAATTGAATAGAAAGGAATGAGGAGACAACAGTGCCTAGAAAAATAGAAGTCATAGCTCCACAAGACAAGTGGTCAAAGTGCTTTGAACAAGAAAAAAGCCTGTTAGAAACTATACTAACTCAACAAATAGTAAGCATCGAACATATCGGCAGCACAGCAATCAAAAATAGTAGTGCAAAGCCTGTGATCGATATTTTAATGGTTGTAAAAGCAATTCAAGAAATCGATAGTTACAATTTAGCTTTTGAAAAAATCGGTTATACCTGTCTAGGCGAAAATGGTATTTCCGAGCGCCGCTTTTTTACCAAAGGTGGAGATAATAGAAGTCATCACCTCCATGTGTTTCAAGAAGGCAACACAGAAATCAAACGTCATTTGGTATTTAGAGATTTCATGAATCATCATCCTGAACAAACCGAAGCTTATAGTCAATTAAAAATCAACTTGGCTGAAAAGTTTCCATATGATATTGAATCATATGTTGCTGGAAAAGATGCTTTTATTAAAGAGATCGATCAAAAAGCAAAGATTTGGTATAATAGAACGGCATCTGAAGAAAAAAATTAGGAGAATAACATGAATTATCATCAAGTAACTGAAAATGAATTTAACACACTTGTAGAAATCTGGGAGAGATCAGTTGAACAAACACATGAGTTTTTAAGAAGAGAAGATCTTATAACAATCAAAAAGGAATTACCAACCTATTTTCCTCACCTAGATGTAAAAGTGTGGACGGATCAAGAAAAGCTAATTGGATTTTCTGGTGTAGCTGGGAATAAATTAGAAATGCTTTTTTTAGACCCAAGATATATTGGTCAAGGTTATGGTAAGCAGATAGTCAGAACTTTACTTGAAGAAAATGGCATACAATTAGTAGATGTTAATGAACAAAACCTGTCTGCGAGGCACTTTTATCAAGCGTTGGGTTTCGAAGCATATGAACGCAGCGAAGTTGATGATGCAAGGAGACCCTATCCAATTTTACACTTGCAAATAAGAGCAGATAATCTAAACTAAGAATCTCGACAGACGTTAATGAGCATTATTGTTTAGCTTATGTAGAATAATGTGTATAATTTTATTGTAGTCATTACAAATATAGCTACGGTGAGTAGTCTAAAACGTAATTATTTTAGAAAAATCAAAAAGCGAGATACTCAATAAAAAAACCAAAAAATATTTTTTTTAAAAATAATAAAAATGCTCTAATCCTTTGGAAACACTGTAGGATGGGGTTTTTTTTTGTTTTAAAGTCTAAAAAAAATAAATATAGGGATGAAAAAAATGACAAAAAAATTTATTTTAATAGCATATTACTTGATATAAGAGATTGAGAGATACTATAATAAGTACAAGTCAGCTGTTTTAGCTGCTTAGTTATGGGAGGAGAGAGCATTATGTTTAGTTATACAGATATGATTTTGTCAGTAATGCAGCGAGTTGAAGTCTACAATGAGATTTTTAATGCCATTTCTAAGGAAGTACAAGAGAACAGCTGCAGCCAAGCGATTAACCGAAGAGGGAAAGATACGTATGTATTTTGTCGGACGAATGTTAATCGGTTCTTTGTAGAAGAAGCGAGTTTCAGAAAAAACTTAGTCTTCTATGGCGAAAAAGAAGCAACAAAGATCTTGTTGGAAGGTCTAGATGCTTATAAAGAAGGAATCTACTTCTGGCTGGAAGGATTAAATGATAAATGCGAAGTAATTGATGAAATCAAGTACAAACGCGGATTGAATCGTGCCGAGAGTTCGTTTAGATTGATCAATCAAGCCTGCAAGGAAGCATGTGGAGGCATTCAAAGTGCACATAGTGTACATAAAATGTAAGCTTAGATATTTACAATGAAAATGCTATAATTTGTTTTTGAAAAAGTAATTTAGTTTGTTGGAATAATTTGTATTAGAGATATGTATATCAGATTTTTATTTATTTAGATTGAACTTTCAAAACGGATAAAAGTCTTTCACTCTTTAAACTAGCTAAGAGTGGCTTTTATCAACATTTACTCAACTTTAGAGCCCGCAACAAAACGGTCCAAATCGTTTTGTTGCGGGCTTTTTTTATAGTCTCTGCAAAAATTTTTCGATTAGCATATCCAAGGCACAATCAATTTCAACCGCGTTGACGTCATCTCTAGATAAAAAAAGTGGGGGAGAAGAAACCATATCAATTAGTTTAATGCCAGTTGCTTGTGTGTCGTCTAGAGCGACAGTGATTTGAGGATGCGGGAGGCTCTCACCGCAGGGACCAGCGATTAAATAAGCTAACTCAATTGTCCCTTCATCGATTGTCCGTATTCTATAATAACCGTCTTTAATAAACCTTTTGTCTTCGTTAAAAACAGTGGTCAGCTTATCAAGCTGCTTTTTTCTATTCATATTCTTGCTCCTTTGTAAATAGTGTAACACATGTTTAAAGATAGCCGAAAACGATTAAGGAAGTGTTATAAATCGTCAATTGCTTCAAGTTATATTCAAAACAAATACTATGAATTTTAATAATAAACGATATTATATTCACATAATTCTCAAATATTTATGTTATTTATCAAAAATATGATAAATAAATGATCGATTTATTGTAGACTAACCAAATTAAATAGATTAAACTAATTTTAGTTTAGAAATATATCTTATTTTTATCTTATTAATATTTTTTTCTAAATATAATGATATAAAATCGATATATTAGATAGATGGATGCCTACTAACAAAATGATAAAGGGGAACACTAGATGTACAACATAGGATTTACCTTGCTTGACAACATAAATGAACAGGAATCGATAAATTTACTAAAAAGTAGTCAGTTACATGTGCAGCCAATCAGTAAAGAAAAAATTGCTGAAGCAATGGAAACCTATGATGGTGTCATCATTAAAGAACGTGATTCTCAAAATATCGGTGTAATTTGTGAACTAATCATTCTATTAAAGAAAAAATGCGATACGTTCATTTGGGTGATTTCAGAGCGAACTAATAAAATGAATCACATCGTTTATTTACAGCTTGGCGTAGATGGCATCTTCGATAACGAATCTGATTCAGAAGAATGGAAGCTCATAATGCTCAATGCATTCAATCGATACTCGCAGCTCTGTTCTAAAACAGAAGAACAGCCTAATAAAAAAACTGCGTTTTTCGATCTTCAACTACGACCAGCTAATTTTAGTGTTTTATTGGATGGAGAAGAAATCAACCTAACAAAATTGGAATTTAAAACAATTGAATTTTTACAAACACAAAAAGGAGTCGCTGTTTCTTACGAAGAAATTTACAAAAATGTCTGGAAAAATGAAGGGAGTGATAAGCAATACCGCGTGTCAAACCTGATTTTTCATTTAAGGCAGAAAATTGAAAAAGATGCGGCACATCCTAAATACATTAAAACTGTTCGTTCAAAAGGCTATAAATTAACTGTATAAACTTATTTTTTATAAAAATGATGTACTTATTGAAACACAGATGTCATGGCGGTTGTTTTTGAAAGAAAATACAATGACGGTGACAAAAAGAAAGTGAATAGGTTTTCTCTTTTTTTTACTAATTGTTGAAGCATAAACAAAATAGAGAAAATCAGTGCTCATTTGTTAACGTCCTAAATAGAGAACAGCCATTCTCAATGGACGGATAAACAAAAGTTGAGCGCTAATTTTCCCCTGCATTGTGAATGTATCAAAAAATCAAACAATTGGCAAGAAAAATAGAAATAGATTGTGCGTTCTTTTAAGACAGACGGACAAAAAATGTTAGGGGAGGAGTTGAGAAGAAATGAAAATCGGAAAAAAGTCTTATTTTATTGGACTAGTTATTTTTCTGTTCAGTATTTTAGCGGTTATTTTATTTAATAACTCTAACAAAATTGAAGCAGCTGAGGAACCTTTGATAGAAAATGTTGATCTAAAAACCGAAGAGGACCTGCATAATCAAGAAACAATCACTATTCCCCAAATGGAAGCTTATATGGATGGAACTAATTACCAACCAGCTCAGACCAAAATTGAGAATAAAATCACAGGAAGCATGACAAATGAGCAGTATCAAACACAATATGCTGATTTGAATGCTCAGCAAAATCAAGCATGGAATACTCAATATAATTTCCGACCTGATACCAATGCGGTCCATGTAGCAACTTGGGCTGAATTTAGATCAGCTTTTGAGAATAATAAAGTCTCAAAGATTATACTTGATGCAGATATTTATTATGCCACTGCGATTGCTATTTCTAGAGCAGAATCAATTGAAATAGATGGTCAGGGGCATCTCCTTGAGATGCGAAATGGTTCAATCAATGCCGATGATTTAAGTTCTTTAGCAAGTTTTGGCAAAGCGTTTTCTGATGTACCAGTATTTCACATGCATGATATTCAAATTGCGAATAACACTGGGTATGGAGCGTTAGAGGGGAATCTTGGAACTGCGTGGTCATTTGTTAATGGTAAAGGACAATGGGGAACTGGTGGTTCAACTGGTTCAAATAGAAGATTATGGCGTTACAGAATTGGAAATATTTACACTCCTTATGACACTAGTAAAAAAAGTGATAACCAACGTGTGGGTGGCCGTTTGATCAGTGCTCCTCGTGCTGAGATTAGCATGTATGGTTACAATGTCATCGTAACAGGTGCTGAAAATTTCTATACTGGTGGAATGACATTTGAGCCTAGTACCTTTTATAAAGGCACAAACGCTGAGTATGATTATTCAGTTGTTTGGTTCATGGATAATACTGGTAAAAATGGAGACACTGATTCAACTGGGACAAGGAAGTTTGATATTGGAGAAGGCAGTTTTGTGTATTTAAATTACACAGCCAATGGCACCAATTACCCAGCTGTGTATAACTTTTTTGATGAGCTAAGAGTCGGGAAAAATGCAACTTATAATGCAAACATGCCAGGATCAGCTGCCTATTTTAATGTAGACAATGCAAGCTTTATAGCAGAAGAAGGTTCGACAGTCAATTTACTTTCTCGTGCAGGTAGTCGAGCTACTGTTCAATCTGGTGCAGTAAATGCTACGAATACTGGTTCACAAGCGAATCCTAAAAACACTAAATATGAATTTAAGCCTAAATCAAATGTGTTCATTGTTGGGAATAATAATGGTGGAGTAGTTGCGTATAACTCAACAAATGGAGGAAATCAATTCATATTTGATAGTCCAGAGTCATTTGACATTCGTAATTCGTATAATAGTACAACGACAACCAATGCCTTTTTGGGTGATACAACGTCGAATAGAGGAACCAACAGTTTCACTATAAAAAATTCTGATATATCTATTTGGAATAATCAAGCGGGTATCGATGGTGCTCCAACCTATGACTATTCGAATGTAACAGACTTCACTGTCACAAATGCTTCTGCAAATGGAGGAGTGACAAGCTCCGATCCGGCTCTTCAAAGTCAATATCTTCGTCCAAATTATAAACGTATCTCAGGAATGAATAGTATACCTGAACTAACTTGGACGCCAGTAACTGATGCGGATTTCGACCAACGAACACGTATTTTAATAGGATATACAGCAGTTGGTGGTAGTGATCCGTTTGATGAGGATGGTAATGCAAAAACAAAGCCAGTTTATGCAGATAGTATTCGTAAAGCCTATGTCGACTTTACAGATACTTTAGGCAACACTTTTACCGGAATTAGTACCGATGATAACTATGTACATTGGAAAAAGGCAGATCATACGATACCAGGATTTCAACTTGCCGAGCAAAATATGTTTGGCACACCATATCGTGCATCTTTTGTTAATAATGTCCTGACTCCTTATAGAACTGGGGAAAAGACACCTACAACAGTAATTGACGTCACACCGCCTGAACCAGCAGTTGTTACAGGGGATAAAGTGACAAATGCAATCAAACAATTAATCGGTAAAGATGCTGAACCAAAAGCTAAAATCTATGTTGATATCAACGGGACACGTCAATCAGCAGTCGGAGCAGTTAATGAAGATGGTACTTGGACCTATAACTTACCTCGTTACTTAAATACTGGTGAAACCGTCCAAATCTTCCTAGAAGACAATGCTGGTAAAATCACAGAAGTTTTAGATCCAGCAGCGCCATCGACCAATAGTGATACTGGAAATATCAACCCGGCTACTGAATTGAAATACCGCGATGCCACGTTTAAGGCGGCAACAAAGTATACAGTCGAAGATGCATTACCAGATAAACCACTTATGGAAAAAACAGTTGTTTCTTCTGGCGGACAAACAACCCAAGTTGGGGACGTGTTGACGTATACGTTAACTGCTAAGAATAATAAAGCAGCAACATTGACTACAAATTGGGCAAAAGTTGTGATTACGGATACTCTTCCTGCGGGTTTAGACTTTGATCCAGCAACAGCAGATATCAAAATTAATGATGTAACAGCCGTAAGTCCAGCTGATTATACGTATGATTCTGATTCTCGCGTATTAACAGTTAATGTTGGAAATTTAGCAACAGGCGCAACAGCTAAGGTAACATTTAAAGCAACAGTTGCAGCCAAAGCTGTCGGAACGATCATTACGAACGAAGCAGAAGCAATTGGTGATTCTCCAAGAGAAACCCCATTTGTCGAAGGTCCAAATGATCCAGATGCCAAACATGAAACCTATTCAGCCAAATCACTTGCTGTAGATAATCCTGGCGGCACAGTCTTTGGTGTCTTAGAACTAGCGTCTGCGCCAACGGAAATTGATTTTGGCAGTGTGAAATATCAAGGGAAGAAAACCCGTGTGAATGCTGCTGAACATCATGGTGCTGATCTTGTTGTTAAAGATAGCCGAGCAAATAAAAAAGGCTGGTCATTGACTGCTAAAATGACGACACCGATGACAAGTACGACGCCAGATGCTCCTGTGTATACACTGGATGGAGCAGTCAAGTATGTTTACAAAAACCGTGAAATCACGTTAAATGGCGGTGCGCAAGATATTATGGTACAGACTGCTGTTACCGGCGGAGCGATCGAAGGCGCTACCTATAACATTAGTGATACATGGTCTGAGTCTGGTGACGGATTCAAATTTGAAGTTTCTGCTCAAGATGTGAAAGCACTTGGTTCTTACCAAGGAGAAATTCTCTGGGAATTGGGCGATGCTCCATAAAAGTAAAGGAGATTCTTGATCTATGAGAAAAAAAATCAATTTTTTAATCTTCTCCTTTACTTTGCTATTAACGTTAGCAATCAGCTATCCTTTGACTGCTACGGCTAATAGCAATGGAGGAGAAGTGCAAACGGATGGTGTGATTCGTTTTTATGAAGATAGTTCTTCAACAGAGCCGTCAACAAGCACACAACCATCAAGCAGCACGTCAACTAGCTCAGCCCAAGTTTCTAAACCTGTTGGACGTTATCCGAGCACTGGTGAAATGGTAAAAACAAGTCTTGTATTTACCGGAGTAGCCTTGGTCATTATCGGATTACTTCTGTTTTTCTGGAAACGCAAGAAAGAGAATGAAGGGCGGGATAACACATGAGAAGATTGAAAAAAATAATTAAATTTCTCGTTATGCCAATTGCTGTAATTTCTTTATCAGCGCTTACCAGTAATACTGCATTTGCAGAAACAGAATCAATGAGCGGACCTGGCAAAATCAAATTTTCAGGTGAATATCCGCAAGAGATTGTCGATCCGGAAAAACCCGGTGAGATTGTTGATCCAGGAGAAACACCTCAACTTAAGGGAGATCTGAGAATCGATTTTGTTCCAAAACTAGATTTTTATCAGAATAAAATTTCCGATAAAGATGAGACATACTATGGAAACGCCCAAAATTTCTTTGGTGCAACAAAACCCAGAGGAAACTTTGTTCAAGTCACTGACTTGAGACAAAAGCCGACGGGATGGACGTTACAATTACGTCAAGAAATGCAGTTTACCAACAAAGATACGGAACACAGCGAAATCAACGGGGCAATGTTATCACTAGATAAATCCTGGGTAAGTTCTACTCGAGACTCTAGCGGCGCGCCCCAACTCTCAAAAGAGATCATTAACATAGACAATGTGGGTGCTTCGTATAATTTAGCACAAGCAAATGCTGGTCAAGGTGCAGGAACCTGGATGATTTCCTTTGGTGCATCTGAAGAAAATCAGAACAACCAAAGGAATACACTGGAACCAAGACTAGATCATACTGGTCAAGCAGTTTTAGATCCAATATTTGATAATAAACCTGTCTATTTGAATAAAGCTGTTTCATTATCGATTCCGGGCACAACGATCGTTGATCCGGTACCTTATACTACGGTGTTAACTTGGATATTAGCCGAGTTGCCATAAATAGAAACAACACATAAAAACACACACAAACTAGGAGGAAACACACATGAAAACAAAAACATTATGTTCAGTAGCATTATTAACTTTATTAGGAGTAAGCCTAGCAACACCAGCTGTAGCTAACGCTGAAGCAAAATCTTTACCAACTAATGGTAAAATCAAATTTACTGAAGACAACGATCCTAAAGATGTTGTTGATCCAGAAGATCCAGACAAACCAGTTGTAGATCCTAAAGAGCCAATCATCGTTAACCCAGATCGTGGTTCATTCAGTATCGACGCTGTAACTGAATTAAACTTTGGTGAAGATAAAGTAAAAGCTTTCGCTTCTAACCCAGAATACTTTGCAGCTGCAATCCCAGTAACAACTGCTGATGGTGATGTTACTCGTGGGAACTTCGTACAATTTACAGATGTACGTGGTGTTGCAAACCATAAATATCAAGTAAGTGCACAATTATCAAAACAATTCGAAGCCAACGCTAATGCTGGAACATTCTTGAAATCAGCTACAATCGATTACTCAAATGCAGCTATCACATCTGCTGATCCAGCAGCACAATGGCCTGCAACAACTGTTGCCGGATTCCAATTAGCAGCAGATGCAGCTGGAACAGGCGCTGGTGCTTCAGTAGTAGTTTTAGATAATAAAGAAGCATCTAAAGGAATCGGAACATACACAATTGAATTTGGTCAATATGGTGATGGAACTGCTGATACAACTGCAGAATCTGTTAAATTAACTGTACCAAACACAAACGTTTTACTAGCTGACGAATATACAGCTGAAATCACTTGGACAATCGCTGAAGTATTATAATTTAAACTGAATAAGTAGGTTGAATTATATCGCATACTTTAAGTAGTCATGTTCAAATAAATGGCGAGACAGAAATGATTATTTCTGTCTCAGCCTTTTTAAAGAGAGGGATAGCGATGAAGAAAAAGCATCTATTATTTTTAGTAGCGACATTTATTGTAACAATGCTTATGCCAATCAAGACATATGCAGAAGCAAACAGCGGCGGTAACGCAACTGGATTTACATATGAAACAATTAAACCTGATAATCAGAAGAGTCAAGATACAGGTTACTTTGACTTAAAGATGACACCTGGGCAAAAGCAAACTGTGAAAATCAAACTTAAAAACTTGGCTTCAGAAGAAGTCGAAATTTCAGTGAGATTAAATGGTGCTAAGACAAACGCCAACGGAGTTATTGAGTATGGTCCGACAACAATCAAAAAAGACAATTCATTAAAATATGATTTTGAAAGTATTGTTAAAGCTCCTGAAACGGTTAAATTGCCAGCCAATGGTGAAAAAGATGTCGACATAGAACTTACGATGCCGGAAGCCTCCTTCGATGGAGTGATTTCAGGCGGAATCCAACTGCAAAAAATTGAAAAAGAAGAAGCGTCAAAACCAAAGAAAACGGGCGTTATTAATAAATACGCTTATGTCATCGGGATGCTGCTTTCTGAAACGGACAACGAAGTTCAACCAAATTTAGAATTAAATAAAGTTTATGCAGAATTAAATAACTTTAGAAATACATTTTTTGTGAATTTTTCTAATGTGCAACCTGCCTATCTAGAAAATATGACCACACAAGTTCAAATCATGAAAGACAGTAGTGATGAAGTTTTATACGAAACAAAACGTTCTGGTATGAGAATGGCACCTAATTCTTTGATTGATTTTCCAGTCAGTATGGAAGGCGATCGCATGGTTCCAGGAGACTATCGCGCTAAAATTTTAGTGACTTCTGGTGATAAGAAATGGGAATGGAACGAAAAATTCAAGGTTACAGATGAAGAAGCCGATAAATTTAATAATCAAGACGCTGGTTTAGAAGACGTTCAAACGTTTAACTGGCAGTTGATTGCAGGAATTGTTGGAGGAGTATTAGCATTAGCAGTTATTATCTTCCTAGTAATTAGAACAGTGAATAAAAAGAAACAAGCCAAGAAAAAACAAGCAAGAAAAAAGAAGCCTAAAAAATAATAACGAATGAAGAACAATTATCTAGTTTAAAAAGCTAGCGATACTTTTAAATGAAGGAGGTAAACAAATGACTATATTAGATTGGTTTTTTATTGTTTCTTTGTCCATAGCCAGTGTAGGATTATTATTTGCAGGGACCTCCTTTTATCTGATGATTCAAACTAAAAAAGCTTTAAACAAGGTAAAAAGAACCAAAGTCAAAAAGAAAAAAAAGAAACAAAAAAAACGAAAAATCAGAGAACTAACGAAAAAAAGCAAAAAGCAGTGGACGTTTGGAATTGTGCTAAGTCTTCTATTTGTACTATCAATGTTAAGCGCTAGCTATTCATTGTATTATCAAGCCATGCATTTAAGTCAAAAAGATTCTAAAGCTGTCATTCAAGGTTATTATCTAGTAGGCAATATCGAAAAAGAGCTACAAGCAGCAAAAACAACGGATAATGACATCAAAGCAGGAAAAAACATTAAACTATTAGCAGGGCAGCTTTCGAGCTATGGTATTTATAAAGCAACGATCAGAAATACTGAACAAGGACAAAAAACGTTGAATAAATATTACAAGTCAATGAAAGAGTTAGGAATAAACTTATCCTCTCAAACAGATGGATTTTTCAAAGATGAGATGCTCTTAAATGAATTTGAAGCAGATGTTGCGGCAGTTAAGAAAAATCAAGCAGCAGTTGTCAGCTACTTTAAAATCAATGAAAAAGCGTTGGTAAATAAAAAATAACCTGGTGATTTTATGAAAAAAGCAACTCATAAAAATAGGACGAAACAAAAACCAAAAAAACAAACCGCCCAAACAACAACGAACGCTAAAAAAACAGTTAAAAGAAACGTTCTCACCAATCCTAAAATGCCGTCAAAAAAGCGTAAGAAGAAACGGAATAAGAAAAGAAGAAAAATGCTTCTTCTTTTTGGGGAAATCGGACTCACTTTGTTGGTGACCATTGTGGTGGTCTATCTATTATCTCTGTTTACCTTTTCTTTGGCAAAAGTTGAAGGCTATTCTATGAGTGATACATTGGACGATAAAGATGTAGTTGTTATCAATAAACTAAAGGATATCAAGCGTTTTGACCTAGTCTATATGAAAGTACCTAACGCTAAAGATAAATCAATTCGAAGAATCATCGCTTGTTCTGGAGAAAGTGTATACTATAAAAATGGACAGTTGTTTATTAACGAAGAGGAAAAAGAGGAACGTTTTATTGCCGATTACAAGAGTCAATTTGAAAAAGATGGTATGATGTTTACCGAAGATTTCACATTAAAGACTTTGACGGGAAAATCTACGATACCTAAGGGGAAGTATTTGGTTTTAGGCGATAATCGACCTTATGCAACGGATAGTCGTTATTATCAGCTCGTAGATGAAAAAGAGATCATCGGCACTGTCGAAATGAGAATACTACCGCTACATAAATTACAGAAATTTTAATGCAATATTTGAAAAACACCGCGATTTTAGAGATTCGTAGGTGTTTTCATTTTAGAAGTCAATCTTTTTTTATCAATGAAAAAACAAAAGAGTTTCACTTAGAAAGAATAAAAAGTAAGTTTTTTCTTTGGAAATCTGTTATACTGGTAAGCGTTACAAGTTCCCGAAAGGATTTGTTGTAAAATAGTAGGCTTTTCGATGAAATATTCTTTTTGATATGATGCGAGTGGTGCTACATTTTGTACAAAGATGCCTTGTAACCGAATAAACTTAGGGGGAATACATTATGACAGAGAGACATTTATTTACATCAGAATCCGTTTCTGAAGGACATCCAGACAAAGTTGCCGATCAAGTGAGTGACGCAATACTAGATGCGATTTTAGAACAAGATCCACTGGCCCGTGTGGCATGCGAAACAAGTGTTACAACTGGCTTAGTTTTAGTTTTTGGAGAAATTACGACTACAGCTTATGTAGATATCCAAAAAGTCGTTCGTCAAACGCTGAAAGATATTGGTTATACTCGAGCTAAATATGGCTTTGATGGAGACACGGTTGCTGTTTTAGTGGCAATTGATGAGCAATCACCAGATATTGCACAAGGTGTGGATGATGCACTAGAAACACGTGGTGAGAAAGATACCAAAGATGATATTGGTGCTGGAGATCAAGGCTTGATGTTTGGTTTTGCGGTTGATGAAACCCCAGAATTAATGCCATTACCGATTTCTTTAAGTCATAAACTCGTTCGTCGTTTAGCGCAATTACGTAAAGAGGACAAACTTCCTTATCTACGTCCAGACGCAAAATCACAAGTAACAGTAGAATATGACGAAGACGGTAAACCACAACGTGTAGATACAGTCGTAATCAGTACACAACATGATGAAGAAGCTACGCTGGAGCAGATTCAAGCAGACGTAAAAAAACTCGTTATTGATGAAGTTATCCCAGCAGAATTACTAGATGAAGACACTAAATATTTTATAAATCCGACAGGTCGCTTTGTTATTGGTGGACCGCAAGGCGATGCAGGCTTGACTGGACGTAAGATCATCGTAGATACCTATGGTGGCTACGCTCGTCATGGTGGTGGTGCCTTTTCTGGAAAAGATGCGACGAAAGTCGATCGCTCTGCAAGCTATGCAGCACGCTATATTGCAAAAAACCTTGTTGCTGCAGGTTTAGCTGAGAAAGTTGAAGTTCAGTTAGCCTATGCAATTGGTGTAGCACAACCTGTATCGATTTCGATCAATACTTTTGGAACGAGTGAAGTAGCCGAAAGTAAATTGATTGAAGCGGTTCGTAAAAACTTTGACCTGCGTCCAGCAGGAATAATTGAAATGCTTGACTTACGCCGTCCAATCTACAAACAGACAGCGGCATATGGTCATTTTGGTCGTACAGACATTGAACTACCTTGGGAGCAGACAGACAAAGTCGATGCAATCAAGAAAAGCTTGATGGAGTAAACGAGGCGGCGCTACTAATGAAAATTAGTGGCGCCGTTTTGCTGTGAATCACCACGACTGGCTCCGCCAGAGTGGATGATGAACAGTACTAGGCGACCAAAGGGAGCGTAGTCACCTTACTAGTGAATCACCAAACGCCATAGACTAAATAACAAATAGAGATAGTGAATCACCAAACGCCATAGACTAAATAACAAATAGAGATAGTGAATCACCAAACACCATAGACCGAACAACAAACGGAAGTCAACAATCCACAAAAATAGTCATAAAGTAAGTTACAATAAACCTTCACACCAGTGGTAAAAAAAGTTTAAAATAATGCACAAGTAACTGTATCAAACTAAAAAATAGCAAAAAGGATGGAGATATATGGAAAGAAAAACAAATGTCAAACTTGTAACGATCAGTGTTTTCGTTGCAACCTTTATGACAGCAATCGAAGGAACAATTGTTTCAACCGCAATGCCGACGATTGTCGGATCGCTACATGGTATGGAGATTATGAATTGGGTCTTCTCTATTTACCTACTAACAAATGCGATGTTAACACCGATTTACGGAAAATTAGCAGATAAAGTCGGGCGTAAACCGATTTTTATGATAGGAATTATTATTTTTATTATCGGTTCATCTCTTTGTGGTCTAGCACAAAATATGATCACCTTGATTATTGCTCGAGCAATTCAAGGAATCGGAGCAGGGGCGATCATGCCAGTGGCGTTAACGATTCTTGCAGATATCTATTCGATTGATAAACGTGCAAAAATGCTTGGATTAAATAGTGCAGCGTGGGGAATTGCGAGTATCTTTGGTCCACTTGCTGGTGGCTTTATCGTTGATACAGTTGGTTGGCACTGGATTTTCTTCATTAATGTGCCAATTGGACTTGTCTTGATGGGCTTAATCGCTTACTTCTTAGTGGAACCCAAAAGAGAAAAATCAAAAGTACCAATGGATATCTTGGGTAGTGTTCAGTTGATGTTCGTTTTATTAACGCTATTATTAGGATTCCAATTAATTGGCGATAATGGTTTTGATTTAAAAGTCTTCCTTTGTTTAGGAGCTTCTGTGTTATTCTTTATTAGCTTTATTTTTGTGGAAAAAAGAGCAAAAGATCCTGTTATTGATTTGATGCTGTTTAAAAATTCCACTTTCGTGATCGTCAATATCGTAGCTGCTTTGATCAGCGGATTTTTGATGGGCGTAGAAGTGTATATTCCAATGTGGATGCAAGGTGTATTGGGCAAAAGCGCTGGAATCGGTGGATTAGTATTAGCGCCGATGTCGATTTTATGGATGGTCGGTTCATTTATTGCGAGTAATTTAATGGAGAAACATACAACAAAAAGAGTACTAACGATTGGCTTGAGTATTACGCTATTAGGGGGTATTTTCTTAGTGTTGGTTCCAGCAACGATTTCATTTGTCTGGTTCTTTGCAATCTCTTCTGTTTTAGGCATTGGTTTTGGGATCACGATCACAACAACAACTGTGACAGCGCAAAGCAGTGTGGATCCTTCTGAGATGGGTGTGGCTACGTCATTCAATACATTAGCGAGAACAATTGGGCAAACCTTGATGGTATCGATTTTTGGGGTTATCATCAATGCTGTGACAACTTCTGAATTAGCGAAAAGTACCTTAAAAGTTGATTCGGATGTGATGAATCAGTTGGTTAACCCACATACTGCTAACACGATCCCAGCAGATTTGCTGAAACCATTACGCGGTATGCTGTATGCTGGTTTGCATAACGTTTATTTAGTTGGAATTGGCTTGATTATTGTTGCAATTATTTTAAATGTGAGTGTTAAAAAGAAAATAGCTAATTAGAGGAGTCTATATTTCTTTGTAAAAAATAAACAGACAATACGAAGTTTCGCCATACAAAGTTCATATTTACTTTGTATGATAGAAACATACAAAAAGAAAACAACTTAAGAAAATCATTTTTCATTTTTAACTCCTCCTCCGGCTCGTTCTTCATTGAAGAACGAGTTTTTTTGTGATGTCAGACATTTAGTCAAAAAATAAGTGATTTAATGCTACAATAAAAGAAAACAGAAAATGAGGGATGCTGGATGGCTTTTTTGCAAGCAAATATTTATTCTAATGTATTAGAAATGGAAGTTTCAGTAAATGTTATTTTGCCACAAAAAACAGAGAAAAAAATTGGAACTACAACGAAAGGAAACCTTACAGATGTCCCTGTCATGTATCTGCTTCACGGAATGGGCGGCAATCACAGCGTATGGGAACGCCGGACGTCAATCGAACGTTACGTTGCTGATTTGGGCTTGGCTGTGATCATGCCTTCGACAGATCTTGGTTGGTATACAGATACAAGCTACGACATGAATTATTGGACATTTATCTCAGAAGAGCTACCATTAATTTGCCACGAATTATTTCCACAACTAACAACAAAAAGAGAAAAAACATTTGCAGTAGGACTTTCGATGGGAGGCTATGGGGCGCTGAAACTAGGACTTGCCAAACCAGAAAATTTTGCGGCTGTGGCATCTTTATCAGGAGCGGTCAATTTAGCTGATAGAATCGAAGATTTGTTAGCGGTCAAAGGGAGAAACTTCTGGGAGGGAATTTTTGGACCTTTGGAGCAGGTTCAAGGATCGATCAATGACCCCATGTTTTTACTTAATCAGTTAGTAAACAGTGGAGAGAGTGCGCCCAATATTTTTTTATGCTGTGGGGAAGAAGATTTACTTTTATATGGAAATAAGAAAATGGAGGCAGCCTTGACGGCTAATAAGATCGAACATACATTTGAAACAGGTCCTGGCAATCATGATTGGGTCTTTTGGGATGAGTGGATTCAACGAGTATTGGAATGGTTGCCGTTAGAAAACTAAAAGTGAAAAAGCTTAGACAGATAAAAATGTCTAAGCTTTTTTGCGTATTTAGTATTAGACAAACGTATCTAACCCATTCAAAAACACCCGTAAGGTTTTCATAAAAAAATCCTTCTGCTTTTCTTTTTGTCGATATTGAATGCTTTCGCTGATATTATCCAGCTCTTGTTCTTGAACATATTGTTTCATCAAGATAATTTGCTTTTTCAAATAGTCATCACCAGCCATGACTTTATTGTATAATTTTTTCTCTTCAGAAGAATCCATCAGCATGCCAAAGAGTAAATGCTGTAAAGAAGTGATTGTCATATAACTTAACTCAATAGAAAATCCAGCATCATTCAAAATACCCAGTATTGCGTCAAGATTTCTTAAACGAGAGGGATAAGAAGGAATGGTCTGAATTTCGATTTCGATAGCACAGGGGTATTGTTGGTACAGTTCATAATAATTTTCCATATAAGCATAGAGGGTTTCTTTCCAGTTTTCTTGGTGTGTTGGTGGTATAAAATGATCCTCTATTTCTTCAGCCATACTTTGCAGTAAGGCCTGTTTATTTTCTACATGCCAATAGATTGCGGGCGCTTGAATATTAAGCTTTTGCGCTACTTTACGCATGGATAATTTATCTAATTCAGGATTTTCCGTCAACAATTCAAATGCTGCCTGAATGATTCTTGCTTTTGATAATTTTTCTTCCAAATTTCTCATCCTTTTATCTAAAAAATAGAAGCTAACTTCTTGAATTTCATTTCTAAAAATGGTAAATTGTTATGCAGCCTAATTTTACAGTGTTAAGTTTGTGAAATCAATGGAAATGAATGTGTCTCATTCCTTGACTATGATCACATAATAACATTAAATGATCGTTGAAAGTTGCACAATGAATCAGATATGGCTAGTTTTACTAAGAAAGTTGGGATTAAGTGAGTATTATTCTGGAACATGTCAAAAAGTACAAGCTGGAAGTTTCCATTGCCTTGATTACTGTTGTTGTCATGGTCATGTCGGCTTTATGGCAACCTAAACTATTACAAAAAGTGCTAGAAGCAATTATTAAAGAAGATAAGAGCCAAATGAAAGAACTTGGACTATATTTGATTGGGATCGCAGGTCTGGGGTTGATCGCAGGAGTATTCAATACGATATATTCTGCTAAAGTTGCACAAGGTGTAAGTGCAGATATTCGTGAAGCAACATTTCGTAAGATCCAAACCTTTTCATTTGGGAACATTGAAGAATTTTCAGCTGGAAATTTAGTCGTTCGTTTGACGAATGACGTGACCCAAATTCAAAATGTGATCATGATCGCATTGCAGTCATTATTCAGAATTCCGATTCTGTTTATCGGTAGTTTTATTCTAGCAATGATGACCTTGCCGCAGTTGTGGTGGGTGATCGTCTTACTTGTTGTCGCGGTCTTCATTATCACAGCACTATCTTTTTCGCAAATGGGTAAGCATTTTATGATCATTCAAACATTGATCGATAAAGTAAATGGTTTAGCGAAAGAGAATCTCTTAGGTATTCGTGTCGTTAAATCCTTTGTTCAGGAAAAAAATGAATTAAATCGTTTCAGTAAAGTCAGTGAAGAATTGACGACACATAATTTGATTGTTGGCACACTCTTTTCTGTGATGATTCCATCCTTTATGTTGGCAGCTAACTTAGCTGTTGTAGGGTCGATTTTTCTTGTAAGTAATCTTGTAAAAGATGATCCAACTGTTATCGGTGGCATTGCTTCATTTATGAGCTATTTGATGCAAATCATGATGGCAATCATTATCGGTGGAATGATGATGATGACCTCTCGTGCAGCTGTCTCAATCAAACGGATCAAAGAAGTCATGGATACTGTTCCTGCACTAACATATAAAGATGTACCGGAACAAAATTTAGATGGCAGTGTGGTTTTTGATCACGTTAGTTTCCGTTATCCTGGAGATGAGACCGATACATTGAAAGATATTTCATTTTCTATCAAGCCAGGTGAAATGGTTGGGATCGTAGGTGCGACTGGTGCAGGTAAATCAACCTTAGCACAATTGATTCCTCGATTATTTGATCCTTCTGAGGGAAAAGTGGAAGTTGGCGGAATTGATCTTAAAGAGGTCAATGAGCATAGTTTGCGTAAAGCTGTATCTTTCGTATTACAAAAAGCGATTCTTTTCTCTGGTACGATCTCGCAAAATTTACGTCAGGGAAAACGAGATGCTAGTGAATCTGATATGTCACGGGCAACTGAAATTGCGCAAGCAAAAGAATTTATTGAGAAACTATCATTACAATATGAAGCACCAGTTGCTGAACGAAGCAATAATTTCTCCGGCGGACAGAAACAACGTTTATCTATTTCACGAGGTGTGATCGGCGATCCTAAGATCTTGATTTTAGATGATAGTACGAGTGCTTTAGATGCCCGTTCAGAACGTCTAGTTAGAGAAGCGTTAGATAAGGATTTAAAAGAAACAACAACAATCGTGATCGCCCAGAAGATTTCCTCTGTTGTTCATGCTGACCGTATTTTAGTCTTAGACAAAGGTCAATTAGTGGGTGAAGGAACGCACGAAGAACTAGCTAAAACAAACCCAATCTATCAAGAAATTTACGAAACACAAAAAGGAAAGGATGAAAATAATGACTGATTTAATAAGAGCAAGTAAATTCTTTTTTCATTATTTAAAACGCTATAAACTTTCCTTCTTGTTTATCTTTGTGACAGTTGTCATTGCCACCTATTTACAAGTGAAAGCACCCCAATTTGTTGGTGAAGCAATTCAAGAATTGGCCAATTATGTGGGGGCCTTGATACAAGGAACGGATGATAAGAGTAAGTTTGTGGATATTATTTGGAAGTTATTGATTTTCTATGTGCTGACCAGTGCAGCTAACTTTATTTATAGTATCTTATTTACCCAAGTAGTTGGTAAGTCAACAAATCGGATGCGTATCGGTTTATTCAATAAATTAGAAAAGCTAACGATCCGTTTCTTTGATTCTCATCAAGACGGTGAAATTTTGAGCCGATTTACTAGTGATTTGGATAATATTCAAAATAGCTTGAATCAGGCGTTGTTGCAAGTGCTGACGAATATTGCGTTATTTGTTGGGATCTTGATCATGATGTTCCAGCAAAATGTTCAATTGGCTTGGGCCACGATTGCTTCTACTCCAGTTGCTATCTTGATTGCTGTAGTTGTGATCAGTAAGGCGCGCAAATACGTTGATATCCAACAAGATGAAGTCGGTAAATTAAACGGTTATATGGATGAAAAAATCAGCGGTCAACGTGTCATTATCACCAATGGTCTGCAAGAAGAAACGATTGATGGTTTCTTAGAGCATAATGAAACAGTGCGTAAAGCAACATTTAAAGGACAAGTTTACTCTGGTCTATTATTTCCAATGATGCAGGGAATGTCACTTGTAAATACCGCGATCGTTATTTTCTTTGGTGGTTGGTTAGCATTAAACGGTGATTTGGATAAGACGGTCGCTTTAGGTCTGGTTGTAACTTTTGTTCAATATTCACAACAATATTACCAACCGTTAATGCAGATTTCTTCAGGATACAGCATGATTCAGTTAGCAATCACAGGAGCACGTCGTTTGAATGAAATGTTTGACGAGCCAGATGAAATCAATCCGACAGCTGGCAAAGAAATCGATGGTATCAATCAATCCGTTTCTTTGAACCATGTTGATTTTGGCTATGATCCAGAAGTGCCGATTTTAAAAAATGTTTCAATTAATGTAAGTAAAGGTGAAATGGTCGCTTTAGTAGGTCCGACGGGTTCGGGGAAAACAACGATCATGAATTTATTGAATCGTTTTTATGACGTAAATAGTGGTTCAGTCACATTTGATGGAACGGATATTCGTGAAATTGAATTGAGCAGTTTACGAAGCCACGTGGGAATTGTTTTACAGGATTCAGTGTTATTTTCTGGAACGATTCGAGCAAATATTGCTTTTGGTAAACCTGAAGCAACTGAGGAAGAAATCATCGGAGCCGCTAAACAAGCCAATATTCACGAATTTATCATGGAACAAGAAAAAGGGTATGAGACTGAAATTACTGAAGAAAACAACATTTTCAGTACAGGTCAAAAGCAATTAATCAGCATTGCTAGAACGATCATTACAAATCCATCACTATTGATTTTGGATGAAGCAACCAGTAATGTAGATACTGTAACGGAAGCAAAAATTCAAAAAGCAATGGATGAAGCAATTAAAGGTAGAACTAGCTTTGTCATCGCGCACCGCTTAAAAACGATTTTAAATGCGGATCGTATTGTGGTTTTAAGAAATGGTGAAGTCATCGAAGAAGGAAGCCATCATGAATTATTGGAACAAGCTGGTTTTTATTCGGAGCTTTACCACAATCAATTTGTATTTGAATAATGGGTAAAATAAACTAGTCATTGTTCTGCTAGAAAATCAATACTTTTAAAATTTTAATAAATGGTAATAAAATAGAATTCAACACTAAAATAAGCACTAGAGAGTAAAATCATCTATTGATGGTCGTATTCTCTGGTGCTTATTTTTTAATTTTTGTATTTTCTTCCATATAGAAGGACTCCTGATAATCTTGCTAATGTTTGTCCAGTCTGAGTAGTTGTTCCAGTAAAATCATCTGACCCGCCACTTATATCGGGATGACTTTGTAGGACTAGCCCTTCATTGCTCAACGGATAAGAAGAAAGTTCATTGATGTTTTTTAATCTAGATTTCTTCTTTTTTTTCATAGTCACACTAGCATCATTTACTTTGTGGGGGAATTGATTAGACTCCGTTGAACTTGAACTTGAACTTGAACTTGAACTTGAACTTGAACTTGAACTGGAGGTTTGAGTTGTGTTGCTTTCTTTTTCAGAGCTTGAAAAAGTGTCAGGCGGCGGTGAGGTTGGCTGGACAACGACTGTGGGATTAAGTGGATTCACCGGAGCCCCGCCCTTGTTGTCTTGGGTTGCAAGAACATCAATGGGCGCCACAACCAGTAAGCTAGTTAGCACCACTGCGCTATGGAGAAGGGAGGATGTGAGAATAGTCTTTTTTCGATTGTTTTTGTTCATTAAGCACTGTTTTCCTTTCTTTCATTTCAACTACGATATTACCGAAGTGTTCCCAATCAGAAGCTAGTGGAGGCTTTTTCCAAATAATAAACGCACACGGCAAGTTATTTAATTTGATATCTGATAAATAGAGATCCGTTTTTTCAGAAATTGTGTTTTCTATAACAATATTAAGAAATTTAAATGACTGAATATTTTCAATAATAAACTCGTTATACGCTTTTCCATACAAAAAATCAACACAGACATATACTGGCGTACTAATAATTGTCGTTGGCATATGCTGAATGAGCAAAAATAAGTAATCATATTGAAGTGTGCTTGCTGAATCTGTATGTAACTTTCTCTTCTTCATAAAAGAGTCAATGAATAAAAAGAAATCAGGGTAATTTTCTTTAAAAAAAACAAAATCAGATTCAAAGGAATAAGAAGCATTTATGTGAGTGAAACGAAGGTATCGGTAATGAACCTGTAGTAAACCGTCTCGTAAGCTAGAATAATAGGATGATTCTTCAGTAACATCAAACTCTTTTTTCAACTCTTTTATAAAATGGGCTGTTAAACGAAAGGCATCTGGGCAAAAATTTTTTATATGACTCCTAACTACTTTTGGTTCATAAATGGCTATCATCTGTTCAGCAATTAAGAACGAATAAATAAACGTTACTTCCCGAGAAATTTCTTCTGAGGTTAAATTGGTATAAACAGTGAACCATTCTTTTACGGATGTAATTCTTAAAGAAGCCTCTTCCTCAGTTGGTTCCTCTGTAGAAATAGTATGTCCGCCATACAATCTTTGGAAAATAATGGCTAGGAAAAATTTTAATTTTATTTTTTGTGAATCGGGAAAATTCATCGAGTGCAGCAGCCCGATTTTTTTTAACAGGTTTTCAGATAGATTAAGAATTTCCGTTGAAAAAGGAAATTCTAAGCTATTAAAAGAAAAGAAATAGACATCGAAAAGAAAAATACGAATCGCCGTCTCCACTCCTGAAAATTCTAAATTGGAATTGATACTTATATCATACAAGTCCAGTAACTCATCAAGTTCAGATTTTAACAGATAAGTGGCGGAAAGACTTAAATAGTGATGCGTTGAAAAGTCCTCAAAAGAAAAATGCTCCTCTTTAAAAAGGGCATCTAAAAGTAAAAATAGTTTTGATTCCTTTAAATAATACCATTGGAGAGTTAATAATGAATCTTGTCCTGTTGTGTAAAAATAGACAGTTTTATTTTCAATAACTATCTTAAGATCAGAAATTTGATAAAAGTCGAAGTCTTCAAGTAATTGACCGACTTCTTTTTTTATTACATAGGTAGACAACATCAACTCATTAGATAATTGTTTAAATGAAGCATTTTGCAGAGGTTGTATTTCAAGATAATTTAAAATAGCAAGTCTATATTGGTATTCTTTATTTAAAAACTGCTTCATAAAAACTCTTCTCCTTTAAAATATACTTCAAACTTCCATTATATAGACAAAATTGTGGCAAAACGACAAACAATTTCCGAAAAAAAAGGAAAAAATTAAAAATTATTGATTTAGAAGTGCTTCTCTGGGTTTCCATTTTTTTTGCATTTTTTTCAAAAAAATTGAAATGACAAAAAGAGCGGGTGACAATATAATAATTTATGTCTTAGGGATGCGGTGCACCAAGTCCTCTAGAATAAGGCAAATCGTGTATCAGCTAGAAAGGAGAGGCTAATGATCACAAAGCGGAGAAAAAAACTTTTTTCCAGTACTTATATACTTCTTACGTTGTCTATTCTTTTCGTATTAACGGGAAGTATAACTATGTTTTTTTCTAGTAAAATTTCTGCTCAAGAGAAATCATTGCACTTGAGTACAGCTGAAAGCATAGTTCAAATTGAAAGTATTACGGATTTCACAATTGGTTTAAATGGTGTGGAAGAAAATGCTCTCACGTTGCAGTATCCAAAAAGCTTTCAATTAGAAGAGGAAAAATTTAAGCAAGAAAATAGTGATAAAGTTCAAAATATTGAAGTTGATTCTCGGCAACACCAACTTTCATTTATGCTAAAGAATAAAAATACAACAGAGATTGTGTTTTCTGGTGAGTTCTTAGAGCAAGGTGAACAGAAACTTACGGTTTATGCTGGCGTAGAAAAAGAGCAGCTGCTGATTAGTGTTCAAGGCGCAACAGCTGAAAGTACTTCTGATCAAGTCAAAAGTTCAAACGTGTTGAAAACAACTTCGACTGAAGAGATGACTACACGTTCACTGAGCGATAACACGTTAGAAGCTGTTCAACCAAGAGCTGACATTTTACCAAGCTTCGATTGGAATTTGTTGAACACAGATGGAACGGATCTGTCAACATATGAACAAGTTTCTGTCAATACACCTGTCAAATTAACAGGGAGTGCGTTTGATCAACAGCAACGAGACTACTATATGTTTTTCGGTCATGTTGGGAAAATGAACACCTATAAATATGATACGGGATTCAATACTCAAGGAAACATGTACGCGCCTTTAGGGGAAAAAAGTATGCTGCCACTATTATCACCAATGATGATCGGGGTAAAAAAACAAGTAGCAGCTGAAACAAGCACAGGTCTTTTTGGGTATGATTATTCTTATACTGACAGTAATGTTGGTGGTAGCGGAGCCAATTTTGATATAGGAGAGATAGATTCCCAAACAGGTACAATCTCAAAAGCAGGTATAACTGATCCCGTAAATCTATCAGTATCGAAAACCTGGATCATTTCTCAGTATGTAAAAGAAAATGAAATCTTGTCATATGGATTTGTAGCAAAACAAGTAATAGGAAATAAGAAAGAAACATTTTATCAACCTGTCAGAGTCCATGGATATGTAGTAAGTAAAGGAACTGGGAGAATTCGTTATGACATTTCTTTTTACAATGAGGATCAAGAAGAAAAAGAGTATGCATTGACTTATGGAGCGCATATGGACGTCGGAGGTGCTCATACAAATTCAAGGCTGTTTTCATATGGTGAATCAGGGTTGTATTTCGATGAACCTACTAAAACACCAGTGGATAAATTGCCAGCACGTATTTATTTTTATATGAATAATGGCTATGGCAATCAGGTAGGTCCGGCAGACTACAAATCAGGGAATTTATATGAAACTACCACGAGCTCAGGAAAGCAAGCCTTATATAAAATTGGGTATTGGAGTGATATCAAAATTCAAAGGTGGTTAAACCCTATGAATGGTTATACAACTCCCTATGAACCTTGGGATCCATTCCAACCTATGGGATACGAGTTTCCGTTAAAGCATCCAGTTTTTGCATTACGATGGAATAAAATAAATGTCAAACCTAATGATGTCGGTACAGGCTCTTTAGATTTATCAATCGAAGAACCAGCACCCATTTTGCCAGTAGCAGAAAAAAACTATACAAATGAAAGCTCAACAAACAATGTAAATCGCGTAGGCGATACTCTGTCTTTCAGTTTAACAGCCATGAACAGAGGCGATATAGATATTTGGGAACAAGTCAACCTAACAGATACCTTACCTAAGGAACTAGAGCTGGATACGTCCTCATTAATTCTAGTAGATGAAAATGGAATAGAAAGTCAGCTTGATCCAGCAATTTATGATGAAAAAATGCATAAGTTTACTGCAGGAGCGTATAATATTTCACCTAAGAAACAGATTGAAATAAAATACAAAGCTAAAATCATTTCAGGGATCGATCAAACAATCATCAATAAATTTACTGCGACTAATCAAAAAGCTGAGACAGCCGAAGCGGAAGTCCAGATTCCTGTTAGTGAACGTCTAGACTTCAAACTAAAAGAAGAGGTTTTTCATGAAGATGGTACAGTTGCCGAAAAGGCAAATCAAGGGGAAACATTATTATATCGAACAACCATTTTCAACCCGAATAGTTTAGGCAAACTAAATTATCGAAGTCTTCAAGGTTATATACCATTGGACACTAATTTGGAGAATGTGAAAGAAGGAACACTGAAAGATCAATCCGGCAACATAATTGGGATCGTTGTTTATAGCGCTGCTTCTAATAGTGTCATTTATTCTGGAAACTATCTTGAAGAGACGGATATTCTTCCTATTAATCAAGATATTTATGTTGAATATAAAGCAACCGTTAAACAAGACACACCAGATGGATCATTGATTAAAGCCCAGGCTAATTTTTGGGCGGACTTTAAAAATGATACTGCGCTAGATCAAGACGACAAACCCACTTCTAATGAGGTACAAACAGAGATTGTGACCAAAAGAGGAGACTTACTGTTCGTTTCGGCACCAACAGTCCTTGATTTTGGTGAAAATCTAAAAATTTCTGCAAAAAATAAAAGTTATCCGATCGCTTCAAAAGATGATGCTCTTGTTGTAGAAGATTATCGTGGTACAGGGGAACATTGGTCGATGACAGCTACTTTGTTAAAAGAATTAAGCAGTACTTCTGGACATCAACTAACAAACAGTTTGCACTATAAAAACCAAAATCAGGATTATATCTTTACTTTGGGGAATGCTATTCCAGTTATAGAAAAAGAGACAACCGATGAACAGGGAGTAGATATTTCTGCTGATTGGGCAAGCACGAACAATGGTCCCTTTTTAGATGTAAAAGCTGGTCAACCACGTGCTGAAAAATATTCAGGCTCCATAAAGTGGACATTGCAAGATGTTCCAGCCAATGACCAGGAATAGGAGAAGAAGCAAATGAAAAAAAGACAAGTTTTTGTTGTGTTGTTGTCACTATGCGGTCTCTTCTTTCTACTGATTGGAGGCCAACAAGTACAGGCAGATGAACATCAAGAATATGGATCACCGGCTGGGGTTGGATTTTATGGTTCTTATGAATATCCCGAAGAAGAATCTCAACCAGATGACTCTTCAACTGAAGGGTCTACAGAAATACCTTCCCCGGAAAAGCCAATAGAGGATGAGCCGCCTCAACGTGAAACTGGTATTAATCAATTAACCAGTAAACCTGTAGGAAGAGTATTTCCTCATACAGGGGAAATGAATAACCGCTATATTGGATTGATCGGTAGTTTGATTGTCGTGATGGCTATATTGATCGTCCTTATAAATAGAAAAAAGAGTAAAGAGGAGAACGTATAATGAAATTTATCAATTTAAAATCAGCAGCAGTATTAATGATTCTAGGATCAATGACTGCTTCAGGAATGAACGCATATGCAGAGGAAAATTATGAAAGAAACTATCAAAGTGGCGGTCTCGTTGAATTTGTTCCGGATACAGATCCAACTGATCCCGTTGATCCAACGAATCCAGATCCTAACAATCCTGTGGCGCCTTGGGATCCAACAACACCTGACCACAAACCGACCCCAGGAACAGATGGCCCATTAAGTATAGATTTTGCATCAAGCATTGACTTTGGTAAAAATAAAATTACCAACAAAGATGAATTATACTATGCAGAACCACAATATTTATGGAATGAAGATCATTCAGACTTTGAACCAGCTTCTGCAAAACCTAACTATGTCCAAATATCTGATAAACGTGGAACAAACGGTGGTTGGACACTGACAGTTAAACAAGATGCACAATTCAAAAATGAAGCAACATTAAACAAAGAGTTAACAGGTTCACAGATTAAATTTACGCAAGGTCAAGCTGCGTCAAATAGCACAAGTGTAGTAGCACCAAAAACTGTTGATATGACTTTAGTGCCAGGAACAACTACCAACGTTATGGCAGCAGATAAAGGTGCGGGCGCAGGTACTTGGGTAGACCGTTTTGGCACACTTGAAGAGGTTGAAATCAATGGTCAAACAGTGAAAAAAAATAAAGCAATCACGTTATCTGTACCAGGAACAACACCAAAAGATGCAGTGAAATATGAAACAACATTAATTTGGTCCTTAACAGATGTACCAGGAAATGCAACAGAAGCAGAATAATCATAAAAAAATAATGAAATAGACAGAGGAGAATAACAACATGAAATCAATCAAATTAGCAACAACAGCAGGAGTATTATTATTTAGCACAGTATTATTTGGCACACAAGCACTAGCTGCACCAGGTGTTTTGCCTGCAAATCGTGACACAGATGCACAAGTAAAATTTATAGAAGATGATGCGCCAACCGATCCTACTGATCCAACCAACCCAGATCCAGAAAAACCAGTTGTTCCAGTAGATCCAACCAACCCAGATCAACCAGTAGAACCAGGTACAAATGGACCGTTAAGTTTAGATTATGCTTCAATTTTAGACTTTGGGACGCAACTGATTTCTAACAAAAATCAAACCTACTTTGCAAAACCTCAATATTTAAAAGACAAAGATGGCAATGTTGACGAAGTAAATCCAGTACCTAACTACGCTCAAGTAACAGACAAACGTGGTGGTGAAAAAGGCTGGGCGCTTAGTGTGAAACAAAATGGTCAATTTAAATCGTTAACAAATAAAAAAGAATTAACTGGTGCCCAAATCACTTTCCTAAACGGTGAAGCAGCTACAGTATCTTCTTCAAACGCCCCAAGTACTGTGAAAGAAACATTCAGCTTAGGGACTGATGGTATTGGTGTAGCTGAAAATGTGATGGCTGCAACTACAGGCGAAGGCTTTGGTACTTGGGTTTATCGTTTTGGGGATGCAACAACAATGAAAGAAAGTATTAAATTAGACGTTCCAGGTTCTACAGTTAAAGAAGCAGATACTTACAAAACAACTTTAACTTGGACTTTAACAGATATTCCAGAAAACACTGAAGAATAAACATAAGAGTAACATGTTTAGAATGAGATAAGATCTGGTGAAAATTAGTAAATTCAAACTCTGAGTAGCGAGAAGTAATTAAGAGCGTTGATGAGAGAATAAGTAATACTTATTTTCTCACCAACAATCAGCTGCAAATCACTCAATTAAACAAGCGAAGCATACTATTTTTATCTGTTCTTTTCTTGATTCTATTTACATATGCAAATATAGGAGGAAAATAATAATGTTAAAATTAAAAAGGTTATGGATTTTTTCTTTAATCCTATTTATTAGTTTAGTAGGTTTTATGCCAAAAGTAGAGGCTTCAGAACTAAAATTTAGTGTTGAACCGGTACTTCCAGAAAATCAAAGGAGTAAAGGACATACTTATTTTGATTTGAATATGAAACAAAATCAAAAGCAAACACTAAAAGTCCACATGCGCAATGATACAGATAAAGAAGTAATTGTGAAGCCATCCATTCATGCAGCGACAACGAATATCAATGGTGTTGTTGAATATGGTGAGTCAAATACCAAGGTTGATGAGACAATTCAATATAATATTGAAGACATTGTTAAATCGTCTGTGGACGAGATCAAGGTTCCAGCTAATGGAGAAACAGACTTAGACTTGAATGTTCAAATGCCAGAAGCAAAATTTAAGGGAGTTTTAGCAGGAGGAATTACTTTAGAAGAAAAAGAAGCAGAAAAAAAAGAGGAAAAAAATAAAGCACAAGGGCTGGCTATTGAAAATAAATATGCCTATGTTGTAGCTGTTGTCTTACATGAATCAGAGGAAAAAGTTGCTTCAGAATTAAAACTTGCCAAAGTAGAACCTGGACAAGTAAATGTTCGAAATGTGATTAATGCAACGATTCAAAATACTCAACCTAAGTATATGAACCAACTATCCGTCAATACAAAGATTACTAAAAAGGGCGAAAAAGAGGTATTATACTCTTCTGAAAAAGAAGGGATGCAAATGGCACCGAATAGTTCTTTCGACTATCCAGTCTCACTAAAAGGAGAAGCGTTGAAGCCAGGTAAATATACATTGGACATGACAGCAACCTCTATGAAACAAGATTGGCATTTTACCCAAGATTTTGAAATTAAAGCCGATGTTGCTAAAAAACTAAATAAAACAGACGTAAGTATTAAAAAGGAAAATAACTGGATGTATCTCTTGATTGCTCTTTTATTTATTTTAATTATCATTTTACTGGTGGTACTCTTATTTAAGAAGAAAAAAGAAAAACAGGTGAATACCAACAAAGGAAAATTGAAAAAGAAAAAAAAGAAGAATAAGAGCCGATAATACTAAATCGTTTATTTGAATAGGTCAAATGAAGGAGAGGCTTTCAGCTTCAGTGGGTTAATTTTTACAAGGATAATGTTTTTGTAAATACGAATATAAATCGAGATAAGAGGGTCTGATTTTATTTCGATTTTACGCGTATTTGGATCCAGTGAATAGAAATAAACATAAGGTGTGAACAAAAATGAGTACTATAGGGTTAATATATATGAGAGTTGAGGAAGAAGAAGTCAAGACCGACTACTTAGAAGAATATCAAGAAATTTCTTTATTAAGCAACAAAGCAGAACTTTTTGAACGATTAAATCAGTTTGAGGGCGTTATTATTGTTGAAGAAGAAAAAAATAAGTTAGGTGAAACTTGCGAATTGATTATGGCAATTAAAAAGCAATCGGCTTGTTTTATTTGGCTTGTTTCAGCTCTAGAAAAAGACATGGAAAAGCTAGTCTATCTACAATTAGGTGTTGATTTTGTCATTAATAAAAATTCTAGTAAAATGGAAAAAGAGTTGATCGTAAAAAACTCAATGCGCAGAAGTTATGTGTTAAAAGCAGAAAATGAGACTGAGCAACCTAATGTAGCCTTATCTGAAGAAAATGAAATGAAATTTGACTTAATACCTGAAAATTTAAGTGTGAGAATCAACGGAGGGACGGAAGTTTCCTTGACTAAATTAGAATTTCAATTATTAGGTCTGCTATTCGAAAATCCCAGGGTAACTTTTACCTATGAAGCGCTACAAAAACATCTATATGGAAATATTTCTGAGGATCGCCAATACCGTATAACCAATCTAATGTATCATTTAAGAAAAAAAATCAATAAAGTAGATGACCCGAAGAATCATTATATCAAGACCGTTCGCTCAAGAGGGTACATGTTTACTTATAAAAAATCTAATTAGTCTGCAGCTGAAAGTTGATCCGAATCTGGGGAAATTAACCACAAAAATAGGAAGTATTTGTAAAATATATACATTAAAAATAAGTAGTAGAGCAAAACATTGTCCGTTTTGCTCTACTACTTATTTTTTTTCAATACAAAACAAAATCGGCGGATTGTTTCTCTGATTAACAAACTGGTAAGTCAAGACGCTATATTCTTCTTGAGGTAGTTTTTGAGAATAGTCTTGGACTAATGCTAATTCTGCTTCACCGCCTGTATGTCCATAATAAACAACTAAAATAATCCGTCCTTTAGGCTTTAATCTAGTCAGTATAGCATCTAAGGCTTTTTTAGTTGTATCTGGTTTTGTGATGATTTGTTTGTCACTTTTAGGAAGATATCCCAGATTAAAGACAGCGGCAGTCAGGCTTGTTTCTGTTGGGATCGTCTCTTCAATGGTTTCGTGCCCCTTATGAAACAAAGTAACTTGTTCTGTTAAGCCTAATTCAGTGAGTTTTTTTTCAGTGTTTATCAAGGCTGCTTCTTGTATATCAAATGCATAAACTAAGCCTTTCGAACCAACAAGCTGTGCTAGAAATGCTGTATCATTGCCATTGCCCATAGTAGCATCGACAACGGAAGCACCTGGTTCTACCACTTCTTTTAACAGTGTATGGCTAAAATGAAGAGCTGTTTGCAACATTAAGCAAGCACCTCCTTGCGGACATTATAAATTCCTTGGACACTATTGCGACGTTTCATTTCATCATCAATTGCATTTAACACTTCCCATTTTTTTAAACTCCACATCGGGCCAACTAATGAATCAGCTGGTGCATCGCCTGTTAAGCGGTGAATCACGATCTCTTTGGGAATCATTTCCAATTGATCACAAATAACAGTGACATAGTCTTCTCGGGTCATTAATTGTAAACGTCCCTCATGATAATCTCTCAGCATCCGTGTATTAGTCATAAGGTGCAGTAAGTGTAATTTAATCCCTTGTATATCTGAGTCGAGGATCGTCCGACGAACATTTTCTTTCATCATCTCCAGACTTTCACCAGGTAAACCGTTGATTAAATGAGTACAAACACGGATATTATGTTTGCGCAATTTCGCTACGCCTTCTAAATAGGTTTGATAGTCATGTGCTCGATTGATCGTATGACTGGTGTTTTCATAGGTTGTTTGTAAGCCTAGTTCTACCCATAAATAATAGCGTTGATTTAATTCTGCTAAATAGTCAACAACATCATCTGGTAGGCAATCAGGACGTGTACCGATGGAAATGCCGACCACGCCTTTTTCATTGACTACTTGTTCAAAGCGATGTCGAATGACCTCAACAGGTGCATGAGTATTTGTGAAATTTTGAAAATAAACAATATATTGATCGACTTGAGGCCATTTTTTATGCATCATTTGAACCTCTTTTTGAAATTGAATCGGTAAAGGATCTTGTGGTGCAACGATCATATCACCTGAGCCTGATACACTGCAAAAAGTACAACCGCCTTTAGCAACAGTCCCATCACGATTAGGACAATCAAATCCGCCATCTAAGGGGACTTTAAAAATTTTTCCGCCAAACTGCTGGCGTAAAGCATAATTCCATGTGTGATAGCGTTTATTCGGATCTTCTGTATATGGAAACTCAGACATTGTCATTCTTCTTTCTATTGTTGTTTACTTTTAAAGCGCCAAACAAAGCGTTTTTCTAAATAGATTGGATACGTCATCAACAGCCAAGCTAAGCCAAAACAGAATCCACCTAAAACATCACTAGGGAAATGAACACCTACATAGATTCTGCTGATACCAATCAGAAAAATTCCTAATCCTAAAAGAATTTGTAAAAATAAACAAAGATTTTTTTGTTTAATAAATTGCGGTAGTAGTAAAATGATTGTTCCATATAATAAGACACTTCCAGTAGAATGCCCACTTGGAAAACTGTAACTATGTTCTGTTACTAAATGATTTAATGTTGGGCGCGGACGCATAAATAGTAATTTGATCAAAGGGTTCGCCAAACCAGCAATCAAGCCTGTATTAATTAACAGCCAGAGAACCTCCGCATAATATTTTCCTCTAAATAATATAAAAGCAATTGCTAAAGTAAGAATCCCGACAGTCAATGGATCAGCGAATCTTGTATACCAAATAAAAAATTGATTAGCAAAAGGATACGGAGTTCTTGCGAGTGCAGTGATGGTCTGATCAAAACCGTTTAACCAACTTGGATAAAAACGTACCACGTAACCTAAAAACATAAAAACAACTAAAAAACAGCTGCCTGCAAATTGATAATATAATTTATTCTTCATTAAAAGGTCCTTTCCAAATTAGATAAAGCCTATTATAACATCAAATAAATAAGAAGGCATCTGAGAATCCGGAAAAAAGAAGCCTATATGAAAACTTTAAAAGTTTCATATAGGCTTCAAAAGTAAGAAGAGAATTAATCATCTTCTCCATCTTCATAATCTGATGGTCCATCAACCGAAATGTCACCAGAATTTGTTTGCAATGTGAATGATTTTGTTCCTTTTCCACGTTTGAAAGATGTTCTTTCCTTACCGAAAATCGTGCTATCACCCAATTGAGTTTTTGTTTTGATTGTTACATCATACAAAATTTCTTCTGTATTTACTTGAATATCTCCTTGTTGAGATTCAACTAGCAGTTTTTTAGGAATTTCTGTTCCGTATAATGAAAAACTGCCATTAGTAGTTTTGGCTTGTGCCTCACCTTTTAGATTCGTTACTTGAATATCACCATTGCTCGTCTCAATGTTAGTGATGCCCTTGATGTCACTTAAGGAAATGGAACCAGAGGTACTGTTTGCAGACCATTTTGAAGCAGTAAAATCATTTACTTGGATATCGCCGTTGGTCGTTTGGAAAGTCGCTTCATCTGCACGTACATCATTAAAGACGTTAAGATAACCATTTGTTGTTTTAATCGATAATTTTTCAGCATTAACATCATTAACATTGATATCAGAGTTGGTAAAGGCAATGGCTAAATCTTTTGTTGCTGCATTTGAAAGGTGGATAGAACCCTCAGCTTTGCCATCAATAATCAAGCGTTCAGTGTCATCTGGAATCGTTAATGTCACAGCTGAACCTCTATCAAAAAAACCAAATTTCAGACCTTCAAATTCCTTTTTTCTCTGGTCGCTATTTGCTGAGATCAATAATTGATTGTTTTTTTCCTTAACATCTAAGGTGCTTTTTATAGAAACTGGTAAGGAACTGCGAGAGTTCATTACAACCTTATTAGAATTTTCAGTCAGGATATAAAATTCAGCATTGCCAGAAAGATTTAGATGAATCTCTTTTTTACTTTGCTTATCTTTTATCTCATAAGTTTGTTTTTTTACATCGACCATAGAATTTTCAGCACGCCTGAAATAAACAGCACCACCTATTCCACCGACGATCATAGCTAAAACACCAATAGTTAGAAAAAAAGCAGTTGTCTTTTTCATATTAAACCTCTCCCCTTAAGACACGAACGTTCCATTGTAGATAACGTTGTAGACATTTTCCAAAAAATTTTGTTAATGGCGTTAGGATCAATAATCCAACAATTCCAGCACCAGAAAGGAAAATACTAGCAAACAACTGGAACATCGCTCCATCATTGAAGCCGGTAAAGACTGAGATTCCTCCTAAAATAGGTGAAAACAAGAAGACAACGCCAACTAGCCAAAAAGCGAAGAAAACCATAATAAAAGCAAAAATTATCCAAAACATAAAGAGAAAATTAAAAGAAAGAACGCCAGCAATTTGACAGAATCTTGTAAAACCATTATGGTGCGGACGTTCATAAGAACGGTAAGGATCCTCATAAGGATGTTCAAGTTCTTCCTCATAATAATAGTCATTGTTTACAACTGGTTGAATCTCCTGCCAGCCATCACGTTCAATTCTTTTTTCAGGAACGGAAATATCAAACTCCTGTAAAATTTCTTCAGCGATTCCTCGTGGTTTTCCTAAGCTTTTAGCAATCTGTTCTTCTGTGTCACCTTCAGCCAAACGTTCTTCAAAAATTGTTTCATATTTGTTCAAGATAAGAGCTTGTTGTTGGCTATTCAAAGGCTTTAAGTAGATTTTCAATTCGATTAAAAAATGCTCTTTATTCATTATTTTCCCCCATTTCATTTTATCGTCAGTTTACTTCTTCTCCACTATAATTTTTTTTGGGAGCAATAACAAGCCTTTGGTCAAAAAATCAGCCTAAGGTAAAGAGGTTGGTCAGTCTTAAGACCTAGTCAGAATGTCAAAAAAAGGGTAAAAGCCTATAGAAAAAACAAATCAATGGTAGGTACGAAATATTTTACATTTTTATTTATATATTCAGGAAATAAAATAAAAAAATATTTCTATTTTCTTTAAAAAAAGGGTATACTATAAATCAAGGATTACTTTTTTAGAAAATTCGGAGGATACATTATGAAGAAGTACGTAATATCAAGAAAAGAGCGGAGGAAAGCCGAACAGAACAAGCTTGCTTACGATCAGTTAAAAAAAGGAACCACTATGCTTAGCTCAGCGCTCGTTGTTTCCTCGATTGCTGCACCGATTGCCGCGCCAAAAATAGCAGAAGCTGCAGAAGATCAAAGTTCAAGCGCACAAGTAAGTTACTCAGATACAATGACACATACAGAAGCCGTTCAAGCAGAAACGACGACTGACTCAAACGATTCGATGACACAAGAAACTCAGACGACAGCGCCTGAAACATCTTCAAGTGAAGCGACATCTGAAACAGTGGAATCATCAGAATTAAATACATCAGAAACAACACAAAGTACTGAGGCAACTGAATCTACAGAAAAATCAACTGAAACAACAGACTCTTCAACCACCGAAACAGAAACCGAAGAATCAACAGAACCGAATCTTATGATGCGTTCAGCCTTTGCTCAATCTAGAAGTATCAGCCCATCCACGTTCATCGCTGAAATCGCTGGACATGCTCGTTCTGTTGCAGCAGCGAATGACTTATATGCATCTGTGATGATGGCCCAAGCAATCCTTGAGAGTGATTGGGGCAGAAGTACTTTAGCCGCAGCACCAAATCATAATTTATTCGGAATCAAAGGAAGTTATCAAGGACAATCTGTGACCATGAAAACATGGGAAGTTATCAATGGACAATGGGTTCAAGTAAACGCCGCTTTTAGAAAATACCCTTCTTATTCGGAATCATTCAGTAATAATGCTGCTGTTTTGAAAACGACATCTTTTCAAGCAGGGGTTTACTATTATTCAGGTGCATGGAAAAGCAACACGAATTCTTATAAAGATGCAACTGCTTGGCTGACTGGACGTTATGCAACAGATCCAGGATATAATACAAAGTTGAATAATATTATTACAACGTATAATTTAACTCAATACGATACTCCTTCATCTGGTGGCGGAAATACAGGCGGAACTACGCCTGGCGGAGGCAGTACAGGCGAAAATACTGGCAATAATAATAATACAGGCGGTGGAACTAGCAGTCAAAATGTGACCCATACAGTAAAAGCTGGGGATAGTTTATGGGCGCTGTCTGCAAAATACGGTATATCGATCGCTACTATTAAAAGCTGGAACAATCTTTCTAGCGATGTTATTTACGTCGGTCAAAAACTGGTTGTGAAAAAAGAATCAGGAAACTCTGGAAGTACAGGCGGAAGTAATTCAGGCGGAAATACAGGCGGTTCCGGAAATACAGGCAACACAGGAACGTCAAGTACTTATTACACAGTAAAATCAGGTGATTCGCTGTGGGCGATCGCCAATGCAAACGGTATAAGTATCACTAATTTACGTCAATGGAATAGTTTAAGCGGGGATATCATTTACCCAGGTCAAAAGCTGATTGTTAAAAAGGGTTCTGGAAACACTGGTGGGGGCAACACAAGCGGCAATACTGGCGGTTCAACAGGAAATTCAGGGGGTTCTAGCAATGCAGGAGCATCAAGTACTTATTACACAGTAAAATCAGGTGACTCGCTGTGGGCAATCGCCAATGCAAATGGTATAAGTATCGCTAATTTACGTCAATGGAATAGCTTAAATGGTGATATCATTTATCCAGGTCAAAAATTAGTTGTGAAAAAAGGCTCCGGAAGCACTGGAGGCAATACAAACAGCGGCA
>NZ_JXLC01000036.1:0-39964 GCF_001886225.1 Enterococcus silesiacus
TTCTCACCAACATCAGAAAGTATAGAGCCATTTAAAGAAGCTAAGAGATAACTTAAAACGTTATCTCTTAGCCTCTTTAATTCTTTTAAACATTATTATTCGCTGACATCGATCGTCTGATTAATTGAGTCTAAATAACTAGAGTCCAAGAATACAACCCGCAAATGATTTTTAGCCTTTTTCAAGTCAAAACGTGTCGATACTTCTTTCTGTTTTAAATTACTAATATTCACATCAAAGAGCTTATCCCATAAAGCTTCTAAAGGAATTTGATCCATCGCTTCTTTTGGTAAATAAAAGCGTAATACAGAGACAAAGTCATCATATTTTTGATCTAAAACATCAATTTCTAAAAATTGCCGAATGTAGAATTCATACGCTGAAAGTCCATTATCGATCGCCATTTTGGGGTCTAACACTCGATAATTCATCATTTTCCGACTCTTCTCATCAATCCACGGAAAATAAGCTTGAGCATTCAAGATTCCCCTTGTCCGGTTCACTACATATTTTTTGTGGATCTTATCATAACTTCTGGTAACAAAATACGTTGCACTTTTCTTTTCGACAGGCTGATAGTAACTATTTTGGTATTGAACAGTCTGAACAAACTCTGACCCAAAGGCATATTCAATATATGGCTGCCGTAACACGCCTGTGCCATTATTCCAAGCTAATTGATCATATCCCATCTGATCTCTAAATAACCGCTGATACTTTTGATTAACAGGTAGATTCCAATTAAACGGAGCATTAAATAACGTGACTTTGATCACTTGATTCGCTATTTCTTCTACGGATTGCACTTGCTGTATTTCTAAAAAGATCGGCTTTGGTATAACTTGAAAATATAAGCTGGAATAATACATTTTCCAGCAAGAAGTCAAACACAGTCCTTTAAAATAAATATCGTAACCTGCTAATTGATTGCAATCAACAATCACCACTTGTTTACTATCGTACCGTTTAGGTAAATCAGAAATTTCATTTTCTGTTTCAAAGGTTCTCTTTTCGATAATTTCAACATTATTATACAAATATTCATCCAATGGGCGAATGTACCCATAAATTCCATTTTTGATCATTCGAGTATCACAATAATCTTCGATCATCGATTGATAGATTGAAAAAACAGCCCCATCTATAACTGTTTGCTCATGAAGATTCAACTTAGAAATGTGGAGCCGAAATTCTCCATCTTGACTATTCACTTTAATCCATAAATTTTCTTCCTCTGTAAAATGTTGAATTCGATGAGTAATTGTATGTAAATCAAACGCCTGTGTCTCTTCTTCGCCAAAACAACAACTTTCAGGAACCGTCAGAATTCGTAAAAAACTCAACCAATCGAACACATCTTGTTGCAATTCCTCTAAAGAAAAATCAGCTCGTTGAATCACCATATATATTTTCTCTGTTTTTTTCATTTGCCTCACCTCATTCTTATAAGATAAGTATAGCGAAAAAAAAGAGAGACTTCATCTAATATACTTCTAAAATCAAAGTTTGATCCTTTATATCTTCTAAATAACTAAAAAAACACTTTATTTCTTTTAATTCAGAAAAATTTGAAAGAAATAAAGTATTTTCTAATTTATGCTTTGAATCCAACGACCTCAGCAATTTTCCTAGCTAACAAACAAGTACATTCCATGACGCTCATTCTTCTAAGTTATCGAAAAAGCCTGAGACAAAACTAAAAATCAGTTTTATCTCAGGCTCTAAATCCGAATAATGGCGAGACAAAAGCAGCTACTATGATCCGCTTCGATCACATCAATTTCTAAGTGCTAAAGCATTAAGAGTTAAAGGCTTCGGAAATAAACGCTTTTGTCTCTGCCTCTTTAGGCACTATTAACTCGTTTATTTTTTAATAAAAGCACCAACAAAATCAGCTGAAACACCCTCGTCTTTTGTATAAATTATATGACCTCTTAAAACTGTCCCCACTACTTGAGCACCAATTTCACGTCCAATGTAGGGACTAATTTTATTACGATATTCCAGATCTTCTGCTTTTAACGTATACGGTGCATTGGGTTTGATCAAAACAAAATCAGCATCTTTCCCAATACTGATCCGACCTTTTTGATCTAAGTCATAACGATCAGCTGGATTGGCAGCAATGATATCAGCAAATTGTTTCAATGACATCCCTCTTTTCTGAACCCCTTCATCAAAAAGTACATCCACATTGTTTTGGACGCCGGAAATTCCACCCCAAGCTTCAAATGCATTGGCTTTATCTTTTAGATCTGGTGTACATGGAGAATGGTCAGATGTAACAAAATCAATCTCCCCTGACAAAACTTTTTCCCACATGCCGTTTTGATTTTCTTTATCACGAATTGGTGGTGAACATTTTACAACAGGTCCAATTGCATCTAACTCGTCTGTATCAAAATAGAGATAGTGAGTACACGTTTCGCACGTTACATCGACTCCTGCTGCTCTTGCTTTAGTTACCTCTTCTACGCCTTCTGGACAAGCAATATGGCAGATATGAATGCGGCAGCCTGTTTCTTTAGCAAATAAGATCGCTCTACGAATTGGTTCAACTTCAGTGAAGACAGGTCGCGTTGCAACATAAGCCTTTAAGGTTGTTGCTCCATTTCTATAAGCCATTTCACCTAATTTATCTGTAATCGCGGCATTTTCTGCGTGGATTGCCAGCACTTTACCCGTTTTAGCCACTTGTTTCATCCCTTCGTAGAGAGAATAGTCATCAACATTCATAAAATCACCATCAATACTACGGTCACCGCAAGTTGCCATAAAACACTTATATGCTGCGACTCCACCATCATTCAGTTCTTGGATACCGCCTTCAAGATTGAACGGCACTAATCCGCCAAAAGATCCCACATCAGATTTCAACTTGCCTTTCCCTGCACCATACTTAATGTCTAGCGACTCACCATCAACTGTTGCCGGCACTTGATTTAAAGGCATCTCCATAAATGACGTAACGCCTCCTTTAGCACAAGAAGCTGTTCCGGTAATATACCCCTCCCATTGATCGCGATAGCCGCCACCCGGATCTGTAATATGCACATGAGCATCGACCATCCCAGGGCTGACAACTACGCCTGTCGCATCAATTTCTTTTATTGCATCACCTAAGTTATTCCCAATCGCTACGATTACACCATCTTTGACAGCAACATCTGTTGTAACCTCTCCTGACTCTAAAATAACTAAACCATTTTTAATCAACAAATCATAACTCATATGCTCTCCTCCTAAATTTAAAAGCTGCATGAGCCCACTTAGACTCGAATGAAAAATAGGGAAATACGAATGTGATGCTTTTTAGCACAAGCGTATTTTATCTTTTTTCGAGAGAGTAAACTGCGTAGCTCATTATTTTTTATCAAATACTTTTCTTAAAACCAAATATAAAACAAAAGCTGATGCAAATCCAGCAATCCAAGAGATGTCCGAAATTACTTTTAATGCAGGAATAAAATTACCGCTCAAACAAATGACCAAGGCAGCAATAGTCGCAGCGTAGGCAGGTTTATTCAATCCTTTGTATATATTATGATTATTATCAGTATTCGTCTCCAGATACAATTGATTCAAATCAATTTTTTGTCTTTGGACGAAATAATAATTAGCGATCATCGTTCCAGCAACTGGTCCTAAAACCGCTCCTATTGTATTCAAGAAAATAAAAATACTAGCTGCATTCTCCATTAATTTCCACGGCATGATCAAAAAACTAATCACACTGGCAAGTAAAACGCCTTTTTTATAATCAATTTTTTTAGGAAATAATGCGCATAACTGATAGGCAGCCGGAATGATATTTCCCGTTGCATTTGTAGAAACTGTTGTTAATAGAAATACCAGCATTGCGACAATAATTGCAAATGAATTATCCCAGCGATCCACAATATTTAATATATTCCATTCTTGAATGCCGTAACGAATTGAGCCGCCAATTAAAATCACAACACTTGAAAATGCAAAGATACCATAGCCAACTAAAAAACTGGCTGTTTGCCCAATCGTCTGATCTTTTGTTGATTTTGCATTTTGAGTAAAATCTGAAACACTGGCTCCAGGTGCTGCCCAAACTGCTAAAACTGAATTAATGATCAGTAAATAGACAAATACTGGTGAAATATTGTGAGCTGCTCCTGTAACATCATAAGATAAAATCGGTCCCAAACCGCCAGCCGCACCAATCGCCCAAATAGCCATTCCACCAAAAACAATATAAATCATCGGGCTCAAGATCGCTGTAAACTTATTAAGAATCTTTCCTCCGCCAAAACCTATCAACATATTGACAGCCCAAAATATTGTAAATGCGATCAATCCGGGGACTGAGATCCCCAAGATCATCGTGTCTCCTCCAAGCGTTAAAAATCCTGGCCAAATTTTACCGATCAAAATCAACAATGCCAATGAACCTGTATAATTCTGCAAGCCAAACCAAGCAATCGCAGCTACACATCCTCTAAGAAATCCTGGTAGCTTTGCACCAATATCACCATAAGTTGAACGTAAATGAATAGCAAACGGAATCCCATACTTTGATCCTGCCCGACCATTAAATGTCATAAATAAAGCTACCACCATTGCACTTATCACCAAAGCTAGCATGATGTTGATTGGTGATAATCCCAAAAACAGGAATCCTCCAACAGCGGTATAATTTGGTATATTATGTACTGAACCCATCCACAATGTAAAATAGTTCATTTTCCCCATCATCCTTTTGGATAACGGTTTCGGCAATAGATCTTCATTGTAGCCTCGCTCACGATAACGCTGCAGTTCATCTTCCGTAATTTGATAATCTTGGTTTTCCATTATTTCGCCTCCTTTTAATCGCTCATCTACATAGATCTAGTTCTAGTTAGCCTGTAATTAATCACAAATGATGAATATTATCTTACCCAAAAGACCCTTAGGATAAAATAACCCCTGAAAATCAGCGAATAGATCCAATTTTCAAGGGTATATTTCATTTTTTCAACTATTTTAATTATGCATTAAATACATCGTAATCTAGTTCTTTTTCATCAGCTGCAACAATCAAAGCTACCGTTGTATCCGCATCAACATTTAGTAAGGTTCGAAACATACCAGAAAACCAGTCAATTCCTGCCAGAAGTGCAATGCTTTCTGTTGGTAAACCTAGCATAGGCATCACTGTAGCAAGTGCCACCAAACCGCCGCCAGGAACAACTACTGTGCCTAAACAGGCCAGTGTTGACAACAAGACAGCCTTTACGAGCTCACCAATTCCCATTTGAATATTATAAAATTGGGCAAAAGTTACAATAGCTAGTGATAAAAACATGGCTAATCCATTACTATTTAATGTCATTCCTAAAGGCATGACTAGTTTTGAAATGCGATCACTAATGCCTAACTTATCTCGACCGTCTTCAATTTGTATAGGTAAAGTGATCGCTGATGATGTTGTTGTAAATGCAACGATTGACATTCTCCACATATTTTGTATTAGTTTATTCATACTAACCTTACAGTATAATGCTGTTATCAATAACCAAACAATCAAAAATAATAGTGTGCTAAGCCCAAGCGTCAATAAAAATTTCATTAGTGTTATCAATACCCCGATGCCGATCGTTCCTATAACAGGAGCAATCAGACAAAAAATACCGATTGGCGCAAGTTTCATAATCAATGTCACCATTTTTAAAATAACATTATTAAAAGCTGAAACGACCTCAAGTAAAATTGAATTTTTATCTTGATCTTTGATCAAACTCAACGCTAAACCAAATAATAATGAAAAGATAATCACTTGTATCATATTCGCTTGCGCCATTGCTTCGATAATATTCTTTGGAACAAAATCAACAATAATCTCTTGTAGACTTTCTGTGCTCGCTTTAATGTCTCCAACTTCAAAACCACTAACTTGTAAGCCTTTGCCCGGCTGTATCAACAGACCAAACAAAACGCCTATAACTGCAGCCAAAATTGTTGACCCCATAAACCATATAAATACTTTCAAACCAATTTTCCCAAGTTCTTTAGCCGCCAAGCTACCAACGGCTTCAATCACTGCCCCCATAATCAAAACGACTACAGACATCTGAATCAAACGCAGAAATAAATCTCCAATGACTTTGAGCGACTCAACTTTTTCTTGGAAGATAATCCCTACTACAACTCCTAGTATAGTGGCGATCATCACCTGATTTGTCATACTTATGTTGCTAATTTTTTTCATGACTGGGTTCCTCACTTTAAGATACCAACTGACAACTTAATAACTATCTACTAGTAGAAATTTTATCTAACTTATGCACTTTTCTTCTTATTTAAATTAGCTAGTAAAAATAGAATTGTTCCTACAACTAATAAGACAACCGAAATATAAAAGCCCATTACTTTTGAACCCGTTGCGTCTGAAATCGAACCAGTCAATGTTGGTGCAATAACAGATGACATCATTCCGAAAAAGTTAAATACACCAAGTGTAGTACCAATTCCTACTTTAGGGGCATTTTCACCAAGCCATGAAATGATAATCGGTTCTACCGCAAGTTTTCCTAAGAATCCATACATAATCAAGCTAATCAATAAGAATGTTGAATTAGTAGCTTGTACAGTGAATAACAGCATCGCCGCAGCTAGAAGTTCTAAAATCACAATAAACTGTACTTTTTTATGCATATATTTATCCGCTAAACGACTAAAGAATAATGCTCCTGGAATCGAAGCAAACGCAACTAATGAGGCAGAAAATCCGATCGCAGCTCCTTCAAATCCTCTTTCAGTTCCTAAAAAGTTTGGCAACCATGTAACTGTCATATAATAGCCATAACAAGTTGCAAAGTATAAAATATAAGCAAATAACATTTTTGGTGAGAATAACTTTTTGATCGATACATGTTCTTTTTCTACAACTGTAACTTCTTCTGTCACTTCAGCAGCTTCTGCTGCTTCAGATTGAGCTAAAAATTCAGCATCTTCTTTATTATTACGAATAATTGCGATAAACGCGATCAACATTACAACAATCAAGGCCACTGAGATATACATCATTGTTTGCCAAGGGAACTGTAATTGTACAACTAAGAAACTAGATAAGATCAACCCTAAACCTGAACCAACTGCTGAACCACTGTTTACAATAGCTGTAGAAAAACTTCTTTTCTCTTTAGGGATATTTTGAGATGTTAGAGAATAGGCTGATCCATAGAACGAGCCACAACCTAAACCGGCTAAAACACTACCAACATAAATCATTTGGATATTCGTTGCTTGAGAAATCAATAAAGCGGCTAATCCAAAAACAATAAAGCCAGGAATCAATACTTTTTTCTTCCCGATTTTATCTACTAAAAAACCTGCAGGAATCTGCATTGCCACATACCCAAAGAAGTAACAAGTAGAAATAAAGCCCAACGCTGTATCCGTGATGTTTCCGCCAAGTGACGCATTGATCTGTGGATATGCAGGTGATAACGCTGAACGATATACCCAGATCGTTACCCAACCGGCACATAACAAAATAACAATTTTTTTCCAATAATCCATTCCTGAACCTTTACTTTTTGCATCCATGTCTTTTCCTCCATATGTTATTTTTTATAAATTTGACAAGTAAAATCTTTGTGCAATTTCACATCAAACCTATAAACAAACAACTTCTTATTCATTAACAATTGTAAGCGGTAGCAAATTTTCGCGCATCATTATTTTTCACAAACTTGCTAAAAAGTTTGTGCAAAACGAACAATCACTTGTTCTTTCGCACAAACAATTTCATTTCTATTGTTTATAAATAGTTAACGCTGCTTTGACTGCTTCGCCTTTGGCAATATCTGCATCAAAGTAATTAAGGGCTCCTTCTAAGGCTGACAATACATGCAGAACATTTGATTTTCTGCTGCTATAACCCATGTTTCCAATACGCCAAACTTTTCCTTGCAGCGCACCAAAAGATGAGGCAATTTCGACACCGAATTCATCTAACATTAATGCTCGAACTTGCTCCCCATCAATTCCATCAGGAATCATAATTGGTGTGACTGTTGGCATTTTAGTTGTTAAATCTCCGTAAAAACCTAATCCCATCGCTTTTATTCCAGCAATGATTGCTTGATCATTTTGTGCATGACGAGCGTAAACATTAGCCATCCCTTCTTTGATTAGCATGCGTAAGCCTTCATGCAGTCCATAGATCATGCTTGTCGCTTCAGTATGATGATTGATTCGTTCTTCGCTCCAATAGCGCTGTAACTGGCTTAAATCAAGGTAATTGCTACTGATATGATTGTCATTACGGATATCTTTACTTAAGCCTAATTCTTTTTGATAACGACTAGTAAGGACCTGTTCTACTCGGTCATTGTAAGTGATCAATGATAAACCTGAAGGTACGCTCACACATTTTTGAGTTCCTGCAATTGCGATATCTACGCCCCAAGCATCGACTTCAAGAGGCACGCCTCCATAGGTTGCAACCATATCTACAACAAAGAAAATGTCATTGGCTTGACAATGTTGTCCAATTTTTTCCATTGATTGCATTTGACCGTTAGCCGTCTCACCATGAACCATAGCAACGATTTTCGGTTGAAACTTCTTGATCTCTTCAATTACTGTTTCTTGCTCAAATGGTGCATCCCATTCTTTTTCAAGGTAGTGAATCTCTGCTTTAGCACGTTCACAAATTTCGCCTAAAAGATACGCAAAACGACCATACACTGGAATCAAAACTTTATCCCCAGGTTCAATCAAGGCGATCAAGGCCGCTTCTAATCCAGAACGAGATGTTCCATCGACTGCAAAAGCTTGCTCATTCTTTGTTCCAAAAGGTATCTTAATCATTTCTTTTACTTCATCCATAATTTGTAAAAAGGCTGGATCAAATTGCCCTAAAATAGAAGCGGACATCGCTCTTAGTGCTACAGGATGAGCTTCAACTGGTCCTGGAGTCATGATGGTTCTGCTTGGTACTGATATTTCTGAAAACATAACGATTCCCTCTTTTCCGTTTTAATTTCATCCTACCTTTATATTCAAAAAAGTCATTGTCACTTTTGAATAAAAATTTTGAATTTTCGGTTATTCTGTACAAACCTTTCTTGAATCTGCATGCGCTATCATTTAGAATAGAGATATGTTGAGAAATATAGCGTAGTGATAAATTGATATTGATTGGAACAAGGTGTAAAACAGTGTTACCATATGATATCTAGCTGTGCGGGCTAGCTCCGACAAAAAAAGATAAAATATGAATGAGGTAAAAAACACCTCAGGCATAATTTCCTATTTTTCTATCGAGGCTGAACGAGCCCATTTCGCTTTTAATATTAGGAGGGAATCCATTGACCACTTTAGAAGATTTATTAAAAATACCAAGATTTTCCGATCTAAAATTATTAACAAATCCTAGAAAAGCCGATACGGTCGTTGAAAGTATCGAGATTTCTGAAACGCCTGATGTGGCCAATTTTATTCCGAAGAAAATTTTTCTTTTAACAACTGCTATGGTTTATAAAAATAATCAAAAGGATTTAATTGCCTTAATCGATTCTTTAAAAGAACAAGAAGCTGCAGGGATCGGTATAAAAGTTGGCCGTTTTATTGAAACAATTGACCCAGCTATTGTAGATTATGCAAATCAGATCGATTTTCCAGTTGTTCAAGTGCCAAGTACTCAACCATTAGGGGCTTTGTTGCATCAGCTGCTAAATTACCTGTGGGATACCAAAACCGAGCAATTGAGTTATGCTTTAGATATTCAAAAACGCTTTTCTGATTTACTGATTCATGATGTGAGTATTGCTCGTTTTATTGCTGATTTTGGTAAAATGATCAACACCCCTGTGATCTTATTAAGTCCTTATCGAAAAGTGATCGCTCATTCAAAACATTTTACACAGACGTCAAAGCCTGCTGAGTATTATGTTGAACAACTAGTCAGTAAATACGATAATTGGAACGAAGATAGTCACGCTTCCTTTATGATCCAAGATTTGAACCAAGAGCCACTTCAAATCGCTGGATTTTCAGTTATTGTCAATAGCTATTTTCCACACTACTTACTTATTTTGAATCCACAACAGGTGCCTTATCCAATGTCAGAATTTGCCGTTGAACAAGCTTGTTTAGTCTTGTCCTTTATGCTCTACAAAAATCAAAAAGTCCAGGAATCATTAGATTTTCTTAAAAGTGATTTTTTAGCTCAGCTAATCGAATATCAACAAACACCTCACCAATCTAGACGTGATTGGCTCGATCTTGGTACAAATTATGGCTTAAAGAAAAGTACACAGTATCAAGTCGTTTATGCTCTGTGTACTCAAACAACGACTACTGAAACTAAGATAAAATACCAACAAGAAGAAAGTGATGTCGCCTTTCAATGGTTGCAGGAAACATTACCACCTAGAATCAAACATATTAGCATTTTTAAAGTAAAAAATACAAATCACTTAGCTATTTTGATTCAAAGTAAGGTAGATGATTTAGAAAAGATTTTAACCGAATTATCATTAGAACTTTCCGAAAAACTTCCGATCACGTTAACATTTGCTTTAGGTAATTTGTATGAGAGTGTTGAACAAATCGCCAACTCATTCATTGAAGCAAAAACGGCTCATGAAGAAATGCTGACAATGACAGATGGCTCTTTGACCCATCGCTATCATCCTAAAGGGATGAAAAGTTTATTTGAAAAAATGAGTCTTGAAGATATTCATTATTTCTGTGAAACAACCTTAAAAGATCTTGCTTATCCCGTTGAAGATTCATTTATCGAACTACGTAAAACCTTGCAGTGTTACTTAAGTTTTCAATGTGAAATATCAAAAACGGCTAAAGAAATGTATTTACACCGTAATACAATCAAATATAGAATCGATCATTGCGCCAAATTACTTGGGAAAAGTGTTCAAGACCCAACAAATAGTTTAAATTTACGTTTAGCTTTAGAATTATCTGAACGCTCAAATCAACATCAATAATAAATAGAAGTTGAAAGAAATCTTGCTGGTTTCTTTCAACTTCTATTTATTTTAGTTTTTATCCGGTGATTCTTGTTCCAGCTTTACCTAATAAAGCTTGGTCTGCTTCTTCTAACGAACAAATAATTGCCGTCTTGCCTTGCGCTGCAAAGCCGATAGCTGCTTCCATTTTTGGACCCATACTACCATCAGCAAAATGACCTTCGTCCATATATTGTTGTGCTTGTTTTACAGAAATTGTTTCTAATTTTTCTTGGTTCTCTTTACCATAATTGATATAAACATTGCTTACATCCGTCAACATCATAAAGACATTAGCATCGATTTGCTCCGCTAGTTTTTTACCTGTGCGATCTTTATCGATAACCGCTTCGATTCCTTTTAGCAAACCATCTTGATCACGAACGACAGGAATACCGCCGCCACCGCCTGCAATCACGATCGTATTGCGACTTAGTAAATTAACGATTGCATCTACACCATGAATCGCTTTGGGCTGTGGTGAAGGCACGACACGGCGATAGCCACGCCCAGCATCTTCCATCATTACCCATTTTTTCTCTTGCTCCATTTGTTTTGCTTCTTCTTCAGAATAAAAAATCCCGATTGGTTTGTTTGGATTATTAAATGCTTCATCATCAGCTGACACTTCCGTTTGCGTTAATAACGTAATAACATTACTCGTCAACCCTTTTGTTTCCAATGAATTTTTCAAGCTTTGTTCTAACATATACCCAATAAAACCTTGCGATTCCGCATTACATACATCTAAAGGAAACGGTGGTACAACATCTTTTGCTTCTTCATTTTGTCTTAGAATATTTCCAACTTGTGGACCATTCCCATGAGTTAAAACGATTTCATAATCTATTTCTTCTATTCTCGCAACCAAGTCAGCACTGACTTTGACATTGTCTAATTGTACCTCAAGTGTTGCTTCTTGGTTTGGTTTTAAAATTGCATTGCCTCCCAATGCGATCACGACACGATTTGCCATAAAAAATCCTCCTTCATTTACTCCTAAAAAATTTAATTGTAGTTATTAAGCCTGCCAATAGATCAACACCTGAAGTGTGTCCTACGCTAATAATTGTTTGGACAGCTTTTTCGATTTGTTCTTCATTACTACTTGTCGTTAATGCCTCTACTAGTTTCAAAACTGGATCACTGAAACGCCCTGATAAAGCGCATAACAAATAATGCTTGCTGATATCTGTTGTTCGCGTTTGTTTTGATAACAGTTCAGTAAGTAGATTATTTAATATTGAACTTTTTTTCCTTAATAAAAGCCTTGCCGCAAGATGGCCGACAATCATATCATCACCAGATGGTGTCAGCCCTAAGCCTCTACCTAAAAGAAAATTCAACCCTGATGCTTGCTGAGTTTGTTCTTCCAAGCATAACTGTTGAATCGCTTCACTAAAAGGATTGATCGTTTCTAAAAACTGAGCCAATGTACTTTGACTGCCCGTTTCTTTCACTAGTGTGAACGCATATGAAAATAGCTTTTCAAGACTTTTTTCCAACACCTCTTCAGTGCCTTCCATCTTAGATGAATAGCGTTGCCCATGCATCAAAAATAGATGATTGTTAGAAAGATGCAAGCTATTTTGCTTCCAAGTTATTTGTTCACCAATCTCAACTGTTGACAATAACTTTGAAAAATCAGCTGCTTCCAGATAAATTCCATTTGGCATAAAAGGATAGTTAGTGGTCGTGATAACCACTAACTGTTGTTTCCTCTCATCTTGAATATTGAAACTATTTTTATATTTGCTATGAACATGCCATTTTTGTTCTTCAAGGTCGTTACTAAAAAGAGCCTGATCAATAAAACACGCATTAACAAACATTATCTTCACCTTTTATTCTGTAAAACCTAATTTTTTCGCATAAGCTAAAACTGCTTTTTCAAAGCAATCGATCGGCGGTGTTACTGTACCAGCTCCGATTTGACCTAAGCCCGCTTTTTTATTGGCGATCCCTGTATTGATCACAGGAAGAATCCCTGTTTCTACCACTTTTCTTGCATCGATTCCTAGGCAAATTCCTTTAAAGTCCCACGTTGGAACTGGGAAATTAGGATTCGTGTCGATACAAATTTCTGTCATTTCATTACTTGTATTCAGCGCATCGTAGAATCCGCCAGAACCTACAAAACGAGTGACAGCTGGTGCTGCGATCATTGCCATACCACCGACGCCAAATGTCTCAGTAATAGCGCTATCCCCCATATCAGGTGCAGCATCTGCTTCACTAAAGCCTGAGAAGTATAGTCCTTGAGGTGTATTAACCGGTCCTGTGAACCATTCATCACCCATTCCTGCAATACGAATACCGAACTCATAACCATTTCTGCACATTGCAGTTACGATTGTTCCTTCTTGAATTTGTCTTGCCCCATCCATTACAGCTTTCGCTGAAGCCATCATGATGTTTAAAAAGAATTGATCTGTATCCGCTAAGAATTGAACAACTTCTTCGCGTTTCGTTTGGTCGATTTCAGTTAAACCAACAATGATTGGCGCCATTTCTTTTAAAAAAGCGAGTGATGCAGCAATATTACGTTGATGGAATTCGTCTCCCATTGCAATTGCTTTAGCAACTAATACATTGATGTTTAAGCCGTCTTCCTTGGTTTTTAAGGCTGCACTTAAGACAGGTGCCAACGTATCTCTCATCCATCTTAAACGAGTGATTACTTCTTCAGAATAAGCTCCAAAACGTAATACTGCGCCAATGCCTTCATTCATCGTGCAGAAAGCACGATTGCCGTCTGTTTTATTTTCAACAACTAAGACTGCCATGTTCCCTGAAGTGATTCCACCCATTGGTCCAACTGCATTCACATGATGACATGGAATCAGTTTTACTTCGCCAGATTCTAGCAATTTTCTTGCTTCTTCTTCAGTTTCACACCATTCTTCAAATAAAACTGCACCTACACATGCCCCTTGAATTGGATCAACCATTTTATCATAAGTGATTGGAGGTCCTGCATGTAATAGGACTTTTCCGTCATTTAATTCTTCAATTACTGTTTTTGCTGGGACTACATCTAATAAGAAAGGAGAACCAGCAACGATTTTTGCTGCTACCGCTTGGTTTGCTTCATCGATTGTTTTGTATACCATTTTGATTTTCCTCCGTTAAAAGCTGAATGAGTTTGATCAGCTCCTACTGAAAAATAGAATGTGGTGCTTTTTACCACAATCTATTTTTATCTTTTTTCTGAGGAGCTAGCTCAGTAAGCTGGATAATTTATTTAGCTAATGCTACTTTATTTAAGAACTGTAATGCTTTTTGTAGTGTAATGTTTCCGCCTGCAACGGGCTGCCAGTCATACTGAACCACTTTACCACCATGATTGATGATTGCCTCTGAGAAACTACGTAAACCAACATTGATAAATCCTTGATTTGTCAATAATGCTAACATTGCTTCTGTTGGTTCAATTGCAACTGGAGTTACTGCTGGTGTTGCTTCGATTGCTTTATCAGTTTGAGTTAATGGATGATCTAAAATAGCCAATGCTAAACGAACAGCTTGCGCGTTACTGTCGCAAAGGATCACACCAGCCTCTTTCATGATTGCTTCTTGCTCATGAATATTTTGCGGATCTTCGTCTGTTCCTACAATTGTCCCGATCACAAATAATTCTCTGCCATCATTAGCTGCTTGTGCTTTGATTTCTTTGATTGTTGGTGCTAGTTCTTGTGCCATGTTAGCATGAGAACCGTAGCCTAATACAACATCTAAAAGAATGATGGCTGTTTCAGGATCTTTGCCAGCTTCTTCTAACATTTCTTTGCGTTTTGTCGGATCGATCATTGGGTGAGGTTTTCCTTGAGTGTAAACATCATCACCTAAATCAATGATTTCATGCCCTTGATTTTGTAAGATAAAGCCTTCTGGTGCATGTTCGTCACCTGTTAATGCTAAACCTTCTTTGATCAACATTGCAGCTTCATAAGCAAGTGTTCCGCCAGAGTATAAGCCTTTAACATATTTTTGTTCAGGTTTAAAAGAATGTGCGGGAACAGTCAATGTTTCTTTCACAGCTTGAACATTTTCTTTATTCAATAGTTGAACAGCTGTTTGAGCCGCTTCTTCTAAAGTATATGCACGATAAAGATTTTCTTCATGCGACGCTGGTTTTTCGCCTAAGAAAATCGTTACAGCCGGTTTTGAGATGCTTCTTAAAAGATTTAAGACTTCATCACGAACTTCTGGTGCAGGTGGCTTAGAGATCACAACAACCACTTCTGTGTTAGGATCTTTCTCTAGTGTCATAATACTGTCTTTTAAAGTGATTCCGCCAATTTCAGCTTTTAAGTCACGTCCGCCAGTACCGATTGCATTCGTCACGCCGCCACCTAATTTGTGGATGATCGTTGTTACTTCTTGAATACCTGTTCCAGAAGCACCAACAACACCGATTTTCCCTTTACGAACAGCATTTGTAAATGCCACAGGAATCCCGTTGATAATGCCAGTTCCGCAATCTGGTCCCATTAATAAAAGACCCGCATCATGCGCTTTTTCTTTCAAACGTTTTTCATCTTCGATTGCAACATTATCGCTGAAACAAAAAACATGTTTACCTTCATCTAAAGCTTTTTCAATTTCAAGTGCTGCATGGGTACCAGGAATAGAGAAAACAACTACGCCAGCATCTTTACCTAGTTCAAATGCTTTATCCCACGTTTTTACGACTTCTTCACCCAATGTGTCCCCGCCACCTTTTGTTTGTTCTTCCAAAAATACATCGATTTCTGTCAAAACTTGGTCGATCAATGAGTCATCTTCAATGTCTAATACAATCACCATATCATTAGAAGAAGCCTTTTCTAGTTCATCTGTATATAAACCACCTGTTTTGAAAATATCTTTATTAGCAGGTGTTCCCATCATAACTGAAACATTATGAACGCCATCGATCGTATTTAATTTGTTCGTCAATAGCATCAAGACAATAGAATCTTGATAGCTATTTGCTTTGATAATTGTGTGCAGCATTGAAATTCCTCCATTTGTTTAAAAGTGTGGTTGGCTCACTTAAGCTCTGACTAAAAAATCAGAATATCTATTTTTCAGTCAGTTCAGCCTGTGAAACCAGATAGTTTAGTTTGCAAAATAATTATTCTGCAAACTTATTTTTATGATCATAGCGATCATAATGAATATCGTCACTGATTAAATATTCGTAAATATCATCCACAATTTCGATTCCATTTTCTTCATAATTTTTTTCACGTGCACGTCCTCGTTCACCAGGATAGTTAACTTCAGTAAACCCAGGACTTGGGCTAATTTCTTTTAACTCATCCAACATTGTTGAGATATTCTTTTTGAACACATCTAAACCAATAAAGAAGTCTGGATTGATCACAATATGAAGCTGACCTAATTCGCGGCCTTTAGATAGATCATGATACATGGAAGAAACGTGTTTGCCAAATGGCACGCCTAGTAAAATACCAGATAAAATATCCACCATCATCATCAAGCCATAGCCTTTAGGTCCAGCAATCGGTAGCAGTGCATTGACTGCTGTTGAATCAGTTGTCGGATTTCCTTTGGCATCGACTGCCCAAGTATCCGGTATAGCTTCTTTTTTAGAACGAGCATGCAGAATTTTTCCCCAGGCCTGAACTGTTGTTGCCATATCAAATGTAATAACACGCTCATCATTACTAGGTGCAGCAAAGGCAATTGGGTTTGTGCCAAAGTAAGGTTCACTTCCACCAAACGGTACAACCATTGGATCAGATTGGCAAACAGAAAGGGCTACCATATCTTGTTCTGCAGCTCTTTCTACATAATAGGCAAGCGCTCCGCTATGAGAGATATTACGGACTCCAACAACAGCTACACCATTTTTCTTCGCCATTTCAATCGCTAGATCCATGGCTTTTTCTGCTGCAACAAAACCAGAACCATTATCGCCTTCAAACATACCACAGCTAGGAGCAGTTTGTTTAAAAGAAAAAGTAGGATCGTTGGTGATGCCGCCTTTGGCAATTCGTTCTGAATAATATTCCACACGCATCGCACCGTGAGAATGAATTCCTCTAGCATCTGCAAAGGTTAACACATCACTTACGATTCCTGCATGTTCTTCTGATAAACCAGCTTTTTGTATTTTATCTTTGATTAGTTGATGTAAATCTGCTTTTTTTACTCTCATTTAAAACGCCTCCCTTTATTTAAGTGTTTACTGAACCAACAGACATATAATGAACAACCTTCAATTTTTTCACATTTAAATTAGATCTATTTTTTTTCACCAAAAGCATTCGTATTTTCATATCGATCATAATGAAGTGTATCGCTCTTTAAATAGTCATAGATATCTTTAACGATGTCGATACCATCTGTCATTGATTTTTCATAATTGATTTGATTGATTTCTCCAGGATAATATACTTGTTCAAATCCATCTGCTGCTGGAATCTCATGTAGCTCTTCCACCATGCCGTCTACTGATTCTTTGAACATATCTAAGTCAGTAAAACGTTTTGGATCGATCAAAATATACATTTGACCAACATTACGTCCTTTGCTGATATCGTCATACATTGAAGAAACGTGTTTGCCAAATGGCAAGCCTAAAAGCATACCTGATAAAATATCTACCATCATCATTAAGCCGTAGCCTTTTGGTCCGGCAATCGGTAGTAATCCATTGACTTTATGAGGATCCGTTGTGGGTTTACCTTCTTTATCAACTGCCCAAGTATCTGGGATATCTTTATTTTTAGAACGAGCATCCAAGACTTTGCCCCAAGCTTGAACGGTTGTTGCCATATCAAAGACAACAGGCTCGTGCCCTTTTCTAGGTGCTGCAAAAGCAATCGGATTAGTCCCAAAATAATTTTCTTTTCCGCCAAATGGTACCACCATCGGATCTGATTGACACATTGCGATTGCAATCAAATCTTGTTGCGCAGCTTTTTTCACATAGTAAGATAACGCTCCGCTATGGCTGATTTTAGAGATTCCAACAGCTGCAACACCTGATTTTTTTGCCATGTCAATCGCATAACCAAGACCAACATCTGCAACGAATTGACCTGCGCCGTTTTTACCATGAACAATTCCTGAACTTGGTCCAGTTTCCTCAAATTCAATTTTGGGATCAAGCGTCACGCCGCCCTTGTCAATTTGTTCCGCATAATATTCTACTCTAACAGCTCCATGCGAGTGGATACCACATGCATCCGCAAATACCAAATGTGTCGCCACTTCATCTGCATGCTCTGGTTTTAAACCAGCTGTTGTTAATTTTTGTTCGATCAAATCATGCAATTCTTCTGGTTTCACTACAACAGTTTCATTCATTCTTAAACTTCCTCTTCAAATTATATTTCTGGATCACGGTTACAATCTTTGGAATAAACGTACATCAATGGCTCATCCCGGCCGACAGCATAGGCTGCTTGTTGTACGTATGAACTCATAAAGATATAATCGCCTTTTTCGACTGGCATCCACTCATTATCTAAGTTATACATTCCTTGACCAGAAAGTAAATATGCGCCATGTTCTTGATAGTGTGTTTCGATATAGCCATGACTTGCACCTGGTTCAAACGAAAGGATGTGGAAGTTCATATCAAAACCTAAATCTTTCGGTAAGAAATCCCATAAAAGAACGTCTTTCATACCTTCATATTCAATTGGTTCCATATCATTGACATTACCGACTACTTTATGTGCTTCATAGCCTTCTAATGGTTGATAGCGTTTTTTGTATAAGAAAATTTCTGTATCTGCATCTTGACCATTTTCTAGATACATTAACGTGCTGACTGGTAAGTAAGCATAGCCGCCTTTTGTTAATTTATGTGTTTCAGTGCCATCATTAACATTTAAAACACCATCGATCACATAAACGATCGTTTCAACCCCTTCTCCACCAAAACCACGTTGATTTTTACCATCTTTGTGCATTGTGATGATGTAGTCTACGAAATTTGCTCCTAACTGTTTTGAACCTAAAATCGAGCAATCACAGTTTTCAAAACCTGGAATCACATTATTTACTAATCCATCATGAGGAATCAATGCGTAATTATTTTTTTTGATCACAGCTCTAGAAGACAATAATCCGTCCAAATAGCCTGTTTGATTATTTTTATAACCCATTTTTATTTTCCTACTTTCTTTTATTTATAAGCTAATTCGTATAATGTGCTAGCTAAAACTTTGACACCGTTGACTAAATCGTCAATGTCTGTCGCTTCAGCTGGATTATGGCTGATACCGTTGATACTTGGTACAAAAATCATCGCTGTTGGGAAGTTCGGTGCAATGATTTGAGAATCATGACCTGCTCCACTATGCATAACTTTATATTTCATATTTTCGGCAATAGCCGCTGTTTCGATTGCTGTTACGATTTCTTCATTCATTGGAACTGGTGCTTCATCCATCCATAGATCGATATCGATTTCCAAACCATGTTGTGCTGCAATATCTCTCATCAATTGTTCGATTTCTTGTGTAAATGAGTGAAGCTCACCACTGTCTGTATGACGGCAATCCATTGTAAATAGTACTTCTCCTGGAACAACATTGACTGTATTAGGTTTCGGTTCAACTTTACCAAAAGTCAATACAAGAGGATCACCGACTTCTAAAGCGCGATCGATTGCTTCGGAACAAATTTTTGCGAAACCATAAACAGCATCTTTACGATAGCCCATTGGAGTTGTCCCTGCATGATTTGCTTCACCTTTTAAGACGATCGTATAACGTCTTTGTCCAGCAATATTATTTACAACACCAATTTGTAATTGTTCTTTTTCTAGTACTGTTCCTTGTTCAATGTGAATCTCCACAAAAGCTTTAATGTCATCTCTAGCGGCTTTATTTTCATCTCTGAAGTCAAAACCATGACGCTGCATTTCCTCAACAAACTTCAACCCTTCAAAGTCAGCAATTTCAATAACATCTGCTTTTTTCGCTTCACCGACAAAGTTTTTACTACCCCAAAATACTGTAGGGAAACGACTGCCTTCTTCTTCTGCCATTGAAATAACTTCTAATGAACGTTTTGGTTTACCGTGTGTTTCTAGTAAATACTGAATCGCAACATATGCTGCAATAACCCCAAATTGACCATCTAAATTCCCGCCGTTAACAACGGTATCGATGTGAGAACCTGATAGAATGGTCTCTTCTGGATATTCTGTACCTTCTACTCTACCAAAGAGGTTACCGATTTCATCAAATGAAGCGGCCATACCAATTGCTTCTAATTTTTCTTTTACAGATTTTTGTGCTTCCAACCAAGAATCAGAATACAATAAACGTGTCATCCCACCGGTTGGGTCGTTGCCAATACTAGATAAATGATCGATATTTTCTTGTAAAACTTTTTTTAAATCCATTTGATACATCTCCCTCTTTTATTATCATAACCATTGTAAGCGGTTGCCCGTTTTCATACACTATCCACATTTCACAAATTAACTCCTATCTTTGTGCGCATTAAACATAATGGTTAGCAGTATTTGAGTTAAAATAGAAATAAGTTAGTGAAATTATCTAAATTAATAGTCTAATCTTCGGAAAAAAGATAAAATAGCACTATGACTTGAAATATCTAAATTAATATTTTTTGTCGAGGCGGAAAGGAACATTACTTCGATCCGTGACTTGATGTTGAAAAGTACAAGGTGTAGCGTAGTGGAACGTTATTACCTATAATTCAAGGAGGACCATTAATAATGATCAAACAAAATTTTCTTTACAGTAAGCTGGACGAGTTGGATTTATCCATGACCTTTTACTCAAATCAAAATGACTCTTCTGCTAAAGCCACACTCATTTATTTTCATGGCGGTGGGCTTCTTTATGGTACACGAGATGATTTACCAGAAATCTATTGTGAACTTTTAGTCGAGAATGGCTATAATTTGTTAACTGTTGACTATCCATTAGCTCCTGAAGTCAAACTTCCTACTATTGTTGCTTGTTTAAAAGAAGCGATTGATTGGTTCTTGAAAAATTATCAAACAACTTTAGGTTTGGAAAATCCAAACTATTTCTTGTTTGGACGTTCTGCTGGTGCTTTTCTTACCTATTTGTTATCTGCTCGCTATCCTTTACCAGAGCAAAAAGGTTTGATTAGTTTTTACGGCTATTACGATTTGACGAACCCAGCATTCAGTCAGCCTAGCAGTTACTATAATCAATTTCCTAAAATAGCGCCGCTCACTGCCCAAGCATTGATCCAACCTAAACCAATCGCAGAAGTTTCTATCAATGAACGGTTTTCACTTTATTTATCTGGTCGACAATTTGGTAACTGGCTAAGCTATCTCGTCAATTCTCCAAGTGAAAAAGAAACCTTTAGCTTAACAGACACAGAGCTTGCTGGACTTCCACCTGCATTTTTAGCCCATAGCTCTGCTGATCAAGACGTGCCTGTTGAAGCATCACGTATTGCCAGCAATAAAATCCCTAATGTTACCTACGAAGAAGTTGAAAAGCTCCCTCATGATTTTGACGGTGATATTACTAAAAGCGAAGGGCTTGAAGTGTATCAAGCTCTAATTGTATGGCTTGATAAAGCTTTATCTTCTAATTGATTCTAACACAATTATTTTCTTGTATTAACGTAGTAAAAAAAGACATTCCCGATCACTCAGGAATGTCTTTTAAAATTGCTTTTTATTTTTCAGTTGCAGTTTCAGTAATCACTTCTACTGCACGTTTCATGCGGATGTCATGTTTCAACATGTCTTCTGTTAAGACTTTTTTCACTTGATCAATCGGCATATTGTATTGTTCTGACAAGTCTTTAATTTCGTTGTCCATATCTTCTTGAGATACTTCGATATCTTCAGCTTTAGCGATCGCTTCGATCACAAGATTTGTTTTCGTACGAACTTCTGCTTCTGCTTCAAATTGTTTGTGCAAGTCAGCTTCAGTTGTTCCAGTTAATTGATAGTACATATCTGGAGCGATTCCTTGACGTTGCATGTTGTTTAAGAATTCATCCATTGAACGGTGAACTTCATCATGTACCATTACATGTGGAAGATCAACGATTTCTGCATTATCAACAGCTTGACGGATAGCAGCTTCGTCTTTCGCTTCTGTTGCCGCAGCTTCTTTAGATTCCGTTAATTCGTTACGGTATTTTTCTTTTAATTCGTCTAATGATTCTACTGAATCGTCAACGTCTTTAGCAAATTCATCATCTAAAGTTGGTAATTCTTTTGCTTTCACTTCGTGAATTTTCACTTGGAATACAGCTTCTTTACCAGCTAAATCTTCTGCTTGGTAATCTTCTGGGAATGTTACTTTTACTTCAACATCTTCGCCTGCTTTTTTACCAACTAATTGTTCTTCAAAGCCTGGGATGAAAGAGTTAGAACCTAATTCAAGAGAATAGTTTTCACCTTTTCCGCCTTCAAAAGCTTCTCCGTCTTTGAATCCTTCAAAGTCGATCACGACAGTGTCGCCATCAACAGCTGCTTCGTCTTCTTTGATTACTAGTTCAGCTTGTGCTTCTAGTTCACGTTGGATGCGTGCATCTACGTCTTCGTCTGTTACTTCACGGTCTTGTTTTTCAACTGTTAAGTTTTTGTATTCGCCTAATTTTACTTCAGGTTTTACAGTTACTTCAGCAGTTACAACCCAATCTTCACCTTTGTTCATGCTTTCAACATCAATTTTAGGTTGAGAGACAGGATCAATTCCAGCTTCTTTAACAGCTGCTTCGTAGACTTCTGGTAACACTGCGTTCAAAGCATCTTCATATAATGCTTCTTCGCCGTACATACGGTTGAATACTTGACGTGACACTTTCCCTTTACGGAATCCAGGTACGTTAAGATTTTTTTTAACTTTATCGAACGCTTGTTTCAAGCCTTTTTCAATTAGAGTTTGATCAACTGAAAAAGTTAACACACCATCATTGGTGCCTTTTTTTTCAAATTTCGCAGACATTTGTTTCCCTCCGAATAACTTAATTTTATACATGAATTTATGTTATGCATACCTTTAAATAGTACACTATCACTGGTTAAATGTAAACATTTTAGGTGAGAAGAAGGGAAAATAAACTGATTTTTTGAATTGTAAAATGAATTACTTGATAAACGAACTAGACTAACTTGCCTATTTTTTATATTTTTCGGCTAATTTTAAATACTCATTATGGATCTCTAAATCATTTGAACTGTTCTTTTTTGACTCAAGATAGCCTCTTTTAACAAGTTTGCTTTTTATACCAAAATATAGCCAAGAAGCTACTCCACCAATCAATAGTGTCAGCGTAATAATTGAAACAAAAAAACCAGGTTCATCATTTTTACCATACGTCATCAATAGGATCAATGACATTAAAAAGGCTACTATACCTGAGCGGTATTTTTTCTTGTACTGCCTGTTTATCTTAGAAAACTCGACATCTGGAAAATTATTTATAGACGGTTTATCGCCAACAACTTTTACATTTTCTTTATCTGTAGCGGTAATTAAAACTTCATGCATCACCTCATTTGATTGGTACTCAAGATTCCAAATAGGAACATACACAAATTCCGAAAAAGCTTCGTATTTTAGATTTGTTACCGTTGCATTTTTGTTCCTATCCCCAGGTAATACTCTCTTCATCTCATCTTCAGCTGCATATTGAACGACACTGTGAAACAAGCTTTGCGTTTTCATTACTTCATTAGTAGAAATTTTAAATTGGTTTGTCCCAGTCAAATAATGGTCATCATACGGAACCATTTTTGAAATCAAAGGTTTGAACGATGAAATTGTAAACAGTTTATCTGCTTGTGCATTCATTTCTTCTGAGACAGAAAAAAAGGAAAAACATTCCCCTGATAAACTTCCGTCACTGTATGACCAGTTTTCCACAGCATTGTCTTGATTGATACTATAGCAAACTTCAGCTCCCCAATTACATTCATAGTTTATTGTAACAACTGAAAATGGCAAATAAATTTGTTTTAAAGTGATATTCGTTATATCTATTGGAATCTGGATCTCCTGGTCAGTACCAATCCACTCATAAAAATGCATCTTTGCCCGCTCTTTTTCCACTTGAAAAGGGATAACTTTATCTGCTTGATAAAACTGAGAACTAGCATCTAGCTCTTTCTGCGTTGAAAAAGTCGACTTACAATGGTCACACTCAAATTGCTGCTTTTCAATAGTGAATACAATCGCAGATCCACAGTTTGGACAAGTTTCACCAGATTTATTTTTCCTATTCATTGCTTCTTGGATCTCATCTAATAATCTCCCGCAATGCGGGCAATATTTGGCATCTAAATCATTCAGTTGACCACCGCATGCCTTGCATTTATTCGGGACTAGTAAACCATCAGCCACCACTTTACCTCCTAAAAATCTTTCAGATATTGTCTCATAGATTTTTTTAATAGTAAACAAAAGGAAGTACTTTTTATAATTCAAAATACAATAAAACCTGCAACTCTCTAGTTGCAGGTCGTTTCCTTCATTAATAATCAAACTGACGATAATAACGTCTAATATCTAACGGATGGCAATTCAGTTGTTCAACATGAGCATCGATTCGTTGTGTTACACAATGCATCAACAAGAACGACAAAACTCGTCCACGATATTTTTCACTAATTCCCGCAACTGGATAATCCTTTGAATCAATAATCGTATAGTTAGCGCAAATACGCGGTAACAAATTCGCTACTCTTTCAGACAATGGCCGTTGTTCATCCTCGCCAATAAATACTGTCACAGCCGTTGTTTCGTCTACGATTTCTAACGTACCGTGTAAAAACTCAGCAGCGTGAATCGATTTTGAACGTAACCAACTTTGTTCTTCCCAGTAGCACATTGCATAAGAATAAACTGCACCCCATTGATTACCAGCACCGATAAAATAATGCATATCATCGTGACGGTGCGTTTGGGCAAATTTCAACCCAAAGTCATCCGCTTTTTTCTCAGCATCAACTAAACCAACGGGAAGATATTCTTCTAGTTCTTGATAATATTCTTCATAATCGTCAAATTCGCCATTATTTTTCATCAATCGATCTGCTAGCATAAAAAACTTGATTTGTTCTGTTCCTGGCGCTGGATATGTCACCACATAGTCACATTTTCCAGCTAAAATACTCCCTTTTGCATCAATAAAACCGATCAAAGTTGCGCCAACAGTTTTAATTTCTTCTACCGCTTTAACAACTTCTTGGGTTGTGCCGGTTACAGAAGACAAAATAACGATTGAATCTTTGGTTAAGCGACGATTGCCAGTTGTATAATATTCAGCGGCATGCTGTACATAAGCAGGTAAATTACTTTTTCCATTAATATAAGTGACTGCTTGCATCGCTGAAGCATAGGTTCCGCCGATGCCTAGATAATAAATAGAATCAAATCCTTTTTTCCAAACTTCGTCAACAATTTTTTCAACTTCTGGACGTAGTGCTAAAGCCCCTTTGATATCTTCGATTTGCTTTGTTTCGTTAAATTTTAACATGGTTTATGCTCCTTAAATTTTACTTTTTAATATTTGGTCAAAATCATCAAAAATTCGTTTATTTAAATCGATTCCTTTACCTATCGCAATTTGATAAGCTAGATATTGGAACGGAATCACCAATAAAAGTGGACTAATTTTTTCAGGTATTTCAATAGATAGACTTAGTGTTTTAGGCTCTGATGTTGCACTCGTTGTAATCGTGTAACACGCAGCAACATATTCACTTAAATAAGTCTTTAATGCGTGGCTTCTTTCATTCAGCACATTATCATTTTCAATAAAAAATAGTGAATGTGCGCTGTTTGCCTCTAGATATGGTCCATGCATATACGCTTCAAGTTCAAACCCTTGTGATGGTAAACGTACCGTTTCGGTAAATTTGGTTTCAAATTCTTTAGCCGTCCCAACATTTGGCCCGTAGCCAATCATAATAAAACGTGAGCCAGCACTTAGGTCCTCTTGATTTTCCAACCAAAATTCGCTAGTTTTTTCGATAACTAGATTGATTTGACTGACAGCTTTCTTTAATTCCGCTAATTCCCTTTTCACTATCACTGGATCGATTGACTCGTTTTGATAAGCGATACGTAACCCTAACAACATTAAATTCAACACAGTTGCTGAATAGCCTTTCGTAACAAAACCGACCGTCTCAATTCCCATATTTAAATCTAGAACCTCATCCACCACTTTTGTGATTGGACTTTTCACATCACTAGTTAAGGCAATCGTTTTGATCGCTCTAGTTTGTGTTAGTTTTTCTACTGCTTGAATGGTAGACGTACTTTTACCGCTTTGTGAAACTGCGATGATCAAATCAATTTTCGGATCGATTTTCCCATAATGTAGAAAATTAAACGGTTCTTCTATTTGAACGTAGACAGGCGCTGTCTCTTCTATATAATATTTTGCAGATAGACAAGCGTTATAAGAAGAACCTGTCGCTAAAATCAAACAATGTTTAACATGCTTCACATTGGTTTGCACGACATCGAATGATTCAATAATATTTTCCAACGTTTCTTGTTCTTCATTAATATAATCCAACATTGTTTCCACTGAATCTCACCTCACTATGGATTTGCTTAAAAAATCCCTACTAAAGAACCCAAAATCCCAACAACAGCCATTCCTCCAAGAATTGCCAAAGGTTTGACTTCTTTTTTCAAAAGATAGAACACAGCTCCAAATGCCGCTAATGGTAATAATTTAGGCATTATATCGTCAAATATACTTTGCACGGTGACAGCCGTTTCACCACTGCCGCTGATTGTAACTGGAATCGAAATGTCGATCATCGAAGCCGTCATCGCACCAACTACCATCAATCCAATGATCGAAGCGCCTAAAGTCAAGCTTTCCATCATCCCGTTTGCTTGAATCTTTTTCAGAAATCCAGTCCCTAATTTGTACCCCCAACCGGTAAAGAGATAACGTAAAACAATATGTGGTACGTTAAAAATTAGCAAGAATAAAATCGGACCTAAAACATTCCCTTGTAGAGCCAGTGACGTTCCAACTCCAGTTGCGATCAACCGTAATGTTCCCCAGAAAAATGAATCTCCTAACCCTGCCAAAGGGCCCATCAATGAGGTTTTAATACTATCGATCGTACTCACATCAAATTGTTCATCTAGTACATTTTCTTCTTCCATCGCCGTATTGATCCCTAATATCAAGGTCACAATATGGGGGGTGGTATTGAAAAAAGCTAAATGCCGTTTCAGAGCGTGCGCCATATCAGACTTTTTAAGATACAATTTCTTCAAAATCGGGATCATCGCAAACACATACGCCATATTCATCTGACGCTCATAGTTCCAAGAAAATTCCATCTGGAAAGACCGCCAGAAAACACTATTCAATTCTTTTTTTGTGATCAACTTTTCCGTTTGTTCTTTAGAAGTCTTCGTCATCGTCAATAACCTCCCCGTTTGATGTTTGGATCATTTCTTTGCCTTTATTGTGATTCATGATATTGACCACGATTACAGCTGTGATCGCCCCTAAAATTGCAATCCCTGTAACTGGAATTTCTAGATAAGCCATCAAAGCAAAACCTAGAAAGAAGTATGGTGCTACTTGTTTATTGATCAATAAACGCGCCAACATTGCAAAACCAAGTGCTGGAATAATACCAGTTGCAACGGATAAACCATGTTGAACAAACTCAGGAATCATATCCAATAATCCTTTGATCGTGTTACTCCCTACAGCAAATGAAATGGAAACAATGAGTGCTAACATCAGAGACAACCCAAAACCTGCCGCCAAATGCATCCGTTCTACTCCTTTATAATTCCCATCATCCGCGTAATTATCAGCTTTTTGACTCATTGTTGGAATCACCAAACCTAGATAGACATTTTTCAAAATCAGCGTTAAGGTTGCGATTGGTAACCCTAAAACCAAGGCGGTTTCTGTTCCAGCACCCGCAGTAATTGCAAAAGCCGTTCCTAAAATCCCACCTGTTACTACGTCTGGGGGAATCGATGCTCCGACTGAAAAAGAACCAATAAATGCTAATTCCAATGTTGCCCCCATAATAATGCCCGTTTTAATATCCCCTAAAACAATCCCTGTAAACAATCCTGTTACGATCGGTCGAGATAAAAGTGACGTACCTAAGGCATACTCAGACTGAGCAATAAATGCGATAACTCCTAACAAAATTGCTTGTACAATCATTTCGATCTTCCTTTCTAAAATGCATCTAAAGCAGCAACTTTTTTATCATTAGGGACTTGTCGGATCTCAATATCAACCCCTTCAGCGACTAATTCTTTAACTAGTACTTCTTCATCTGACGTGATATTCACCGCTTTAGAAATATTTCTAGTCCCTTCTCTCACTTTCATTCCACCAAGATTGATATGCTTGATCTCAGGACACCCTTTCGCTAGTTTATAAGCATCTGCTACACTTTCAACAACGATAAATAGCTTGTATTTATCCGTTACGCCACTTTGTAAGGCGCTGATTGAATCCTCAATATTTTTTATTACTAATTTAACACCTGCAGGCTTTGCTAATTTGATTGTCGTTTTGCGAATATCATTTTGCGGTACATCATCATTGGCAATCAAAATACAATCGACACCTAAACTTTGAGTCCAAGAAAATGCCACTTGTCCATGTAATAAACGGTGATCCACACGTAATAATTTAATCATGATTTACTCCCCCTTTTATTTTAAAATTCTTCTTCCTCATCTTTTACTTTCAATAGGTTACAATACTGAATCGTTTCTTGAGAATTTTTTATTGCTTGTGTGATTAACGTTTCCAAAGAGTCTGTATGTTCCAGTTGAGTATATATCTCAATTAATAAAGACAAATTCAATCCAGAAACTAAATGCACATTCGACCGTTCAACATACTTAAAAAACTCATTATTAACACTACCGCCAAAAATATCCGTGATCACAAGCAATTCATTTTCTTGATTTTCAGTAATCATATTTTCTACCGTTGTGCCTAAATCGAACGCTTCTTCCATATAGGCACAAATAACTTCGACATTTGTTGCTTTCCCACAAATTAATTCCAAAGATGTTCTGATCCCTTGTGCAAAATTTCCATGTGTCGCTAAAATAATTTTTCTTGCCATCCTGCTCACCTCACTTACACTTTATTAATAGCAAAAAGGATGCCAACTTTAGTGGCACCCTTCGTTTAACGATTAAAAATCACTTTCATCGCTGATATATTCAGTGTTTTCAAATAGAACATCATGAACATAAGAAAGTTCTGAATCTGGAATATTGACACTGTAGACTTTCTCTATGACACTAAATGCTTCTTTAATATCTCGCAAGTCTTTTTCATGACACTCCTGTAATTTGTCAAAACCACTATAGACTTCGATCGGTACATTGCGGATCAACCGTTCTACCAAACAACTAACATGAACATACAAAGCTAACTTTCGATCATTAGTAATCCGCTGACCTAGACGTTCTTCTAACTGCTTCATAAAGACCTCGATTTGTTCAATGATTTTTTCTGTATCTAAAATCGTCACAGATTGAATCACGCGATCAAGCGAAAAATTCCGAATCAACTGATGACTAAATTCTTCCTGAGAATCCAATACTAACTCTTTTTTCAACCAATCTAACAAGTTTTCGATCCCAATTCCTGCAATCAAATCCTCTAATGAAATAAACGGCACATTTTCCACGACCGGATTGGCTGTACCAACAATCCCAAGCACATCATACAATGAAAATGCTTTTTCAAATTCAACAGGATCACGTAACTGACGAAACTCACATGGAATAAGCTTGACAAAAGTCGTATCTGGTAAACTCTTTTCAAGTAAATTACTGATTTGAACAGCCGTTCCAATACCTGTAGCGCAAGTCGTAAGGATGATTTTTTCTTTTTTAGTTTCCGGCTGAATGATTTCCCATTGAGACTGATGACTGCTTATCGCTTTAGCTGGGATTTCACCAAGTTGCTGTTGCCTTTGAATGCCTTCTCCCACTGCAATCGCTAAACTCGTCGTTACATTGTTCATCAATACGATAGGTGCCACAGTTTCTTTTGAAAAATAACGATGAATTTCTTTTAAAGAGCCCATATCAAATAAAATAATCAACCCGTTTGACGTATCATTTCTCTCAATATATTGCATCAATTTCTCAGCAATTTTCTTTGGCGTAACATCTAATGGCATATCAAAGGATTGAAATAGCAGTTCATTCAACATCCGATTCGCTACATTAGCAATACTGCTTGCCGTGGCGTAGCCATGTGCCACAATCACCGCTTTAGGATAAGACGTTTCTTTGGTATATCCTAGATTATCAATATAAACAGATAAAATGATCCGATCCATACTAGAAACTTCAATATCCAATGACGTTTTCACCAAGTTTAAAATCTGTTCTGCATACCGATAACTATTTGGTAACTTGGCTTTGATATCTAGTAACAAGGTCTCGATCAACTGAACCATCTCAATTTCTGGCAGCCAATCCACGTAACGACGTTGAAACAAGTAATGACTGATCGCATAAACCAAACTACCATTGAAACTAATTTGATAGGCGGATTCAATTTTTTCTAGCATCTGCCGCACATGCTGGGTAATAAATAGCAACATTTCGTGCTTTTGATCTCTTTTGGTTTCAAATAATAAATAATCAAAAAGATAATCGATTTCCTTTGAAATCAAACCAACTGAGGCGTTGATTTCTGAATGATTATTCACATAAGTTAGCAAGATTTTTTCATAGCTTTGAATAATTCTTTTTTGTTCTGGTTCACTTTCTTCAAGCAAATACTCCAAACTACTTTGACCATCGATTCTTAACAGTGATTCCGCTTCTGAAAAGTCAGTCTCCTGATTTTCTGTTAATAAATAATTAGGTAATGAATGCAAGGTGATTGGGATTTGTGTTTTCTCGTGATTGATCGTAAAGCTTTTGGCTGTTATGATTTTGATTAAATTTTTTAATTCTCCTACATTTCCTTTATATGAACGATTTTCTAAAATTTTGATAACCTGTGGTGAAACGATCAACGGTTTCAAAATAGTTTGCTGTTCTTCAAAAAATGACCGAATGATCAGCTGTTTTCGTTCTGCTTGCGTTCGTTCATTGAGCGCTGGAATTTTGATTTGGACCGGAATTCGTCTTAAAAAAGTGGTTAAAAATGTGCTGTTGACCTCTTCTGTTGTGGCAAAAGCCAATCGACAATTAACAACGATTGGATGATTACTTTCCCCATTTTATAAATAATCCCTTGATCTAGAAAAGTGAATAATTTTTCTTGTCCTTCTGCACTTAAACGATGTACTTCATCCAAAAATAAAAAACCGTCTGCCGCAGCTTCAAAGGCACCTATTTTTTCAGTATCCGCACCTGTAAAAGCTCCTTTTACATGACCAAATAAATGGCTAGTCAGTAATTCTGGATTATCTGCATACTGAGCGCAGTTCACTGTGATAAAAGGTGCCTCACTCGTTAATAAATCGTTTGCTAAACAAAATTGATAAAGTAACTGAACTAAATAGCTTTTCCCTGTGCCACTTTCTCCTGTTAAAAGCAATGGCAAGCCACCATTGGGATAAAGTGCCGCCATTTTTAATTGCTCGATCGTTTGCGCTAAGCTACCTCGATTGCCGATCACATTCTGAAAGAAATCAATCTTCTTATCAAAAATCGGTTTTTCCTTTTCGATCTCTAATAAGTTTTGATAAAAGGAATTAGCTAGTGGATAATTTTGCAGTTCAAATGTTTTTTTATGAAAAAAGTAAACAGGACGTGTATTAACTTTTACTAAAATTCCTTCGTCCGCAAGCTGATTCAGATAATGACTCGCCGTATTTCGTTTAATCGAGAATTTTTCAGCAATATCGGAAGCGGAAAAAATATCGCTTACATTTTTAGGATTGAAAAAAGATGTTTGATTTTTTAGATAGTCTAACAGTTTTTCTTTTAACATATGATCCCTCCTGCCTTTATCATAGCGAAGTTTTTCGGAAAAATATATCTCTTTTTTCATCAGGTTTGAAAATTATTTTCTTATTCTGACGATACGTTGACTATACGAGCAAAAAGTGAATTATTTGGCTCTGTTATTGAAAACACGATTGTGTTCGAATTAAAAAAAGATGTTCAGCTTTTAACAGCCCGAACATCTTTATAATCTATAAATTATCTTCTGCCAATATCTGAATTAAGCGTTTCGTCTCTTGAAATGCATGTAATGCAGCTTTTCCTAGATGCGTATCAAAAGACTCAGCTGCTTTAACTCCTGCAATGTCAGAAATTCCACGAATGTTCACGACAGGAATCTCATAAAAACTTGCGACTTGTGCGATTGCAGTGCTTTCCATATCAGAGGCTTTCACTTTCGGAAAACGTTCTTTCACCTTTTTTACGAACTCCAGCTCACTCATAAAGGAATCAGACGTTACAATCACTCCCTTGTGTAAACTATAATCGCTAGGATGCTCCAAAGAATCAAAAATTTTCAACCATTTTTGACTTAATGGGTAATCACTTGGCATTTGCGGCACTTGTCCAAACGTGTAATCAAAGCCAGTCGCATCCACATCACTATAGGTAAGCTTTGTGCCATATACAACATCACCAATTTCAACCTCACCTAAAAAACCACCTGCCGAACCAGTATTAATGATCACATCAGGTTGAATTGTTTCACAAAGCAGACTAGTTGAAGCTGCTGCATTGGTTTTACCAATCCCAGTTTCCACTAAAAATAACGCACAGCCTGGCTGATCTAATACTTCCTCGATCACAGTTTTACCCCGTTTTAAAATCGATTGTAATCGATAAGAATCACGAAACGGTTCCAATTCTTCTTGCATCGCTGCTGCTATGACGATTTTCATTGATCTGCCTCCCACAACTTCCCAACATCTTCTTGGACATCGACTTTCGTCCCACCAAAATGTTCTTGGATGTAGTCTTTGACTGCTTGATTATGATATAGCTCTGCTAGTTTTTTTAACGTTTGATCCTGTTGGCGATCTTCTTTTGTTACTAAAACATTGATGCTTTGCTGCGTATTTTCATCGATTTCTTCTTTAAACAGGGCATCTTTCAACACATTTAAGCCACCTTCAAACGCAATTGTGTTACTGATCAAAGCCAGATCAACATCTTGCAACACTCTTGGACCAGTTGTATCATCGATCATTTTAAATTCTAACTGTTTGGGATTTTCAACAATATCAGATGACGTACCTGTTCCGTTATCAAAATCCTTGGCCAGTTTGATCAAACCAGCTGTTTCCATCAATCTTAAGCCACGCGCAGTATTCGCTGGATTATCAGCGATTGCAACGACAGCTCCATCTTTAATATCCCCGACTGATTTGTATTTATCTGAATAAAGCCCCATCGGCTCCATATAGGTTGTCGCAATCGGAACTAATTTTTGATTACTGTCTTGATTGAAACTTCTTAAATAGCCTAACGATTGAAAAGCATTCACATCAACCTGTTCCTCAACCGTGGCATTATTTAGTTGAGGACCGCCATTGATCTCTTTAACTTCTATCGTTAAACCAGCTTTCTTGGTCAAATCTGACTCTGCAATAAATCGCCAAATATCGGCGTCACTGTCTACTGATCCTAAAACGATTTTAGTTGTTTTATCTGGTTCTTCGCTTGCCTCTTGTTTATTTTGACTATTACAAGCTGTCACTAAAAATAACGCCGCTAACAGGCTAAATCCAATCCACTTTTTCATGACTGCCTCCTTTAACTATTTACTATGATTCAAATGCAAAATCTAAACTACTTCTCGCTCAAAAGCCGAAACGCTGATTCCTTGATCTAATACTAATTTGGCCCATTCTTTTGCCGAAAAAAGAGAATGATCTTTATAATTCCCGCAACTTTTTGCATCCGTTCCCTGAACATCTGACCATTGAATTTCTGTTACGATTTGAGTCAACGTTTCTTTTAAAGCTTGTGCCACTACTTGCGCGGGATAGTTGCCCCAAACAATTAAGTGAAAACCTGTACGACAGCCAAATGGAGAAACATCGATGATTCCGTCCAAACGATCACGCAATAGATCAGCTAGTAAATGCTCTAACGTATGAATCGCTGCTGTCGGAATCTCTGCCTGATTCGGTTGAGCAAAACGCAAATCGTAATTCGTGATTTCGTCTCCTTTCTTCCCAACCTCAGTTGTAATCACACGAACATACGGTGCAATTACTTTATTGTGATCTAATGTAAAACTTTCAACCTCTGCCATGAAACTCATCCTTCCAATCAATTATTTAGTTAACCCCAAACCTCATTCGCCACATCTATAACTAATGATAGTTTTTTCCACTGATCTTCCTCAGTCAAAATATTGCCTTCTTCTGTCGAAGCAAAGCCACATTGAGGACTTAAACTCAAACGCTCCAACGGGACAAATTTACTTGCTTCTTTAATTCTATTCACTAATGTTTCCTTCTCTTCTAATGTGCCATCCTTACTTGTAACCAAGCCTAACACTACTTGTTTATCTTCTGGAACAAAACGTAACGGCTCAAAATTGCCTGAACGCTCATCGTCAAACTCCAAGAAAAAGGCCTCGACATTTTGATTGCCTAACAACGTATCTGCGACTGGTTCATAGCCACCAGAAGTTGCCCATGTTGAATGATAATTGCCACGACACACATGCGTTGTTACATGTAAATCTTCAGGTAAATCAACGATCGCATCATTATTTAAACGTAAATATAACTCTTGCAGCGCTTGGGTATCATATTCCCCATTGGTCATCGTTGTCCAAAAATTCTTATCCACTAACATACCCCATGTACAATCATCCAACTTAATATCCCGACAGCCTAAGTCATACAAAGCTAAAATCGTTTCCCGATATGCCTTAGCAATATCTTGATACAACAATTCCCGATCTGGATAAAATTCATTGACCTTGTCTTCATTAGAACTGCGAACCAACTCCGCTAATAACTGGGCTGGCGCGGGAATACTTTGACGAACTGGTATCCCTTCAGCAATTTCTGCTAAAAATTCGTACTCCTCAAACACTGGATGTTCTGGATTAAAACTGATTTTTCCTGTTAAACGTGCTGAATCCGCTCGTGTTTCTTCTCCATGAAATAAATACCCTTGATCCATCACATTATGCTCGATTCCGTTAAATCCCCAGAAAAAATCAAGATGCCAGTAACTACGGCGAAACTCACCGTCACTAATAACTTTCAGCCCGATTTCTTTTTGCTTTGCGACTAAATCCCGAATCGCTTGATCCTCAACTACTTTTAATTCATCTCCTGAAATCCCGCCAGAGGCAAACTCTTCCCGCGCTTTTTTTAACGATTCCGGACGTAAAAAACTTCCTACGATTTCATAATGATGTACTGAATTTTGACACATAACTGATTTCCCCCTCATTTTTTAAATAGAAAACAAAAAAATCCCTAGAAAAGTCAAAGACTCTTCTAAGGATGTAATAAACATACATGGTACCACCTTAATTTACAAAAATCGTGCGATTTTTGCCTCTACTCTAATACGCCGCCAATGCTTGATATTAGGATTCTTGGTAACGGGAACAACCGTGCATCTCTAAAATCATTTCTCGAAATGCCCACTCAAAAGCCATTTTCAAATTCGTTTTCTTTCGCCTCTTTTCAGCTACCAAGGCTTTCTTTTAGAAATTCCACAGAATTTTACTTTCTTTTTCTACGTGTTTTTTTATTTATTTTTAATTATAATAACAGATGAGGTGGTGGGTGTCAAATGGATAGATGAAGAATAACAAATATCTTTAGTTAACATCAAGAAATTAAAACAGGATCATTCTCAAGCTCTTCTCTGTCGCTCTGAAGACTTTCCATATGTTTCTCAGTCATTCTAACCATTCTCATTGCAATTTTATCCCCATAATATAAACTAAAGTTTGTCTCCAAATAAACTCTCTTCTTTGATTTGGGTAAAATAAATTCCTTTTTACTAAAAAACTGTTTCCCGCTCGGGTGAACGGGTTCAATCATTGAATAGATATATCTTTTTTTGGTAGATGTTAGCATACTCGTTGGCAATTCACAATTCCGATCTAAAAACTCAAGAATATTAATTAATTTGTCTGGCACACTTTTAAAATTTTCTAGTATAATTATTGCTTCTTGTTCTAAGGGAGTCATATTTGTTTTTTCAACTACAGTTTCTTCTTTTAGCTCTTCTTCTGGTCTTTGTTCCTCAATATAGTTATCCACGAGTTTATAAATATTTGTATTTAAAACTTTAATTGTCTCTTGGCTTGAATATTTTTCCTTTCCAAACAATAAGAATTGAGATTCATTTTTTATCTTTGTCCACTCCATCTTAGCAACACAAAGTTGAAATTGCTCCATAATCTCTACGATAACATTTATTGTATTCTCATTAATAATAATTTCATCTTTTTTTATCTGTTCAATCGCTTCTTCTTTTTCACTTGTATTGACTTGCTCTATAATATACCTATTAATTGCATTCATAAAAATAAACATATGCGCTTCACAGTCATCAGGTTTCTTCATCATTTCTTTCTCTGAGCTAAAAGCTTCAAAACACTCTTTAATCCCCTTATCATTTCCATAAGCTTCAAAATCATTTGCTTTAAAACTCATAAGAACATTAATTCGAGATTTTTCCAGTCTTTTTCTGTTCTCTTTTACTAGACCTGCATTTTTTACGACATCTTCATTCATCAGTTCTTTGATCTCGGATAAGTTTTCATTGTATTTGGCAAAATTTTCTTTTAATTGTGCCAACCATTTAATTCGGCTACTAGAAATATTGTTATTTTGAATATTCCTATAAGTTACAAATAATGTTCCCAACATTGTAATCAGTACTGGAACAATATAAATCAAAAATTCTGGCATAAAAATCATTCTCCTTCAAATTATTCTAGTTAAATAACGTATCATGTAATTTTTTGGCATAACCATCTGTCATATTACAAATAAAATCAACAGCCATCTTCAACCGATAATAATCCTTTTCAATGTCTAGGCTATTTTCTGTTTCTCTTTTATATAACTCTTCGGCACTTCTTGGTAAATTGTTAAACAAACGTTCTTCATACTTATTCATTGGCTCCTTATCATATTTTAAAACCACTGGAATAAACTCAGACAACAAACGATTGATAATATTAAAACCTAACACTTCCTGATCCAGTATTGTTTTTGTTTGAAAAACATATTCATAAGAAAATTCTTTTAAAGCATGGAAGCATTTTACTTCATCACAATCTTCATTGATAATTTCACCATAAAAACTGCCAGACATAATTTCTTCATAATGATCAACAAATGTTTTACTTGCACTTTGATAGACCTTTCTTTGTGTTTCTCTTAAAAATTCTTGGATTGCCGCTGCTTCTGAATTAATATTAATTAAAAATCTGTCCGTTCCAGTTCTCTCATCAATAAATGATTTTATTTCTCGATAACTATATAAACCATAGTTATAAGCATCTTCGATATCTGAAAATGTATAAGCTAAATCATCCGCCGCTTCAAGTAGAAAGACCAAAGGATGACGATTACCAGTTGTTCCAGTTACGACCTTAATATTTCTAAAAACCTGCTCTTCCGAAAAGAAATAACCAACTTTTTTTGTTAAAATATTCTTTTTATCTATTTGATCTGCACTAGCAGTATATTTAATTACCGCATCCAAAGTTGAAGCGGTCAGATTCATTCCTTTTTCTGAAGAACCATTATCATTATGTAACTTCGTCAACAAACGAATAGTTTGAGCATTGCCTTCAAACTGTAAGAAATCCTCTTTTTGTTGCTCAGTAAAAGAGGACCAGCACTTTAGTAAAGGGGCGTTTTTACTGAACCAAATCCGAATCGCTTCTTCCCCAAAATGGCCAAAAGGAGGATTTCCAATATCATGAATTAGAGCAGCAGTTTCTAATAAACGGTAGCTCTCGTTTAATTCATCAATCACGATTCCGTTCTTATTTAATTTGGTGATGACAGATGTTAACAGATCTCTTGTGTGCATCGCAACTTCTAAACTATGAGTCAAACGAGTACGAACAAAATCATTTCTTTCTAATGGAAAGACCTGAGTCTTATCTTGTAGACGTCTAAAAGAGTCACTTTTAATAACTCGACGATAATCACTATTAAAAGCTACACCTAAATCTAAAAGATAATTTTTGTGCGTTAATTTATCATTTGGACAAACTTTGTCGTTCTTTGAAGAAATTCTAAATGTTCCAACTAACCGATTCCATTCCATTATTTGTAACCTCCATTTTCCTATTATTTTTTTAATCTAAAAAGATAGTTATTCCTAAATCCCTTATTTTTGTGATAGTTCAGAATATATTATATCAAATAAACCCACTAATTGTAACTTATTCTTAATATTTAAAATCAAATTACAAACATTTAATAAAGATAACTTATTTTATTGTACATATATATAAAATTAAAAGTATAAATTTGATAAATTGATTAGTATCAAACATTTTATCTGTAACCTTTTTTTCATATTACAAAGAGGCTGCTGATTGTAAATATAATCAAACAGCCTCTTTGTATATATAATTTTAAAGTGAATGTGCTTCAACTGGGAAAATTTAAAATCTGATCATCTTCATAAAGATGGAAATATATTTTCCGTACATACCTAATTGTCTACTTATTTTTATACATGTCTAAAATGTAATTCTTCCCATCCTTATTCGCAGTAATAGACGTCCTTTTAGACATAACCTCCCCTGCTGTCAACGGATGATTCGCATAATATCTAGCAATTCCCATCGCTACCATAAAGTTCTATCTGATTTTTTTTCCATTAATCGTGAAATTGTACATAAAAAACGGTATCAGTGATTTTTTACTCACTAATACCGTTTAAATAGTCTACAATTTGCTGACTGTACTTTAAAGAATCATTCAAAAAGACTAGAAAAGTCCTTTGAAGTTTTATAAAATGGATACTGCTATCTTTTTTTAGCTATTGGTGACTTGATTAGTGAGTTCATCCTTACTAGTAAAGCGCCATTTTATTTCAAAATTAGTTTATTTCTTCATTTACCATATCTAAAAGAAATTCCCCAAAACTATCATATAAAACTTCATTTTTTTGTGCATCTTCATAAAAACCAGGAAAATAAGATGTAATTTTAGGTTCGTTGTTACTATTCAAATCTTTATAGTTCATACAATACATTTCTCCCATTCCACTATTATATATAATAACTAGATGTTTCGGCATTTTTACTAATTTTCGTTCGTTTAAAGTAGCCCAAACAGCGTCTGGAACACCAGAATTTTCAAAGTCTTCTCTAAACACTCCGTAAATTTCTATAGAACCAAAAGTTAAAGCTCCAAAACAAGATAAAAAAAGTTTATAGTCTTCAGGAAATTGTAGACCAAGAACCAATTGAGCTTTTTTTATAATTTCTTCTGATGCTCCTCCAAAATCGTCTACTAAGTCATCATTTTCTACAATTATTTTTTTTGCTTGATTATACTTTTCAGTACTCATTACAAAATCTCCTTTATTTAAAATCTTTTGCTCTGTTTTTCCAATAGTCGGAACGCCATTTATTAAAAGATTTCCTATCTATTCCAGATGGGACTGAATTAGGATTGATATGAATTGTTTTTGAGTTGCTCTGATGGAAAGATTGTTCCACCTCCGCAATAGAACTTATATCTCTTTGAGTCATATGATGTAAGTTTATTGGATTACCATCTGGACCTAAAGGAGCTAACCCCTGTTCCATTCTTTGAAGATTAGAACGCCCCTTAACATCTACTTTATTAACATCAATTATACCATCTCTTTGATAAACTTTGGTTCCTTTAAAGTCAATATCCTTTTTCCAATATTCCCTAATTTGTGAATAATTATTAGAAATATCACTCCCATCAGCTTTTTTATAACTACTATTCCCCTTACTATTATTCCTATCTAAAGTGTAATTTTTCCCATCACGTAATTCAATCGCTAATTTCGTTA
>NZ_JXLC01000037.1:0-39272 GCF_001886225.1 Enterococcus silesiacus
TTTTTGGGTCTAACTTTTGGGGGTCGGCTCATTTGTTTAGGGCTCTTTTTTTTACAAAATTCAATGTTTATAATTTTACATTTTTTATAAAAAGAAAGAGGTTTTCTGAAATTTAATATAAAATTTTCATCACAATTCGTATTATCCTTCTAAGTGTAAAGAGTTGAATTTTGATTCAACAAAAATTTATCAGTAGGAGGTTTTCGTTTATGAAGATGAAATCAGTTAAATTATTAAGCGTAATGGGATCAGTTGTTGGAATTGGACTATTGGCAAGTACGATTAGCGGCAGTCAGTCAACGAATGCTTCGATGGATTCTTCTACACAAAAAATAGATTACCAACAACCAATGATTTTATTTCCTAATACCTTTGAACTAACGACAGACCAAGCAAAAGCATTTGATCCATTAAATGGTATAAAGGGCTATGATAACTATGATGGAAATATAACAAATAACATTAAAGTGGAAGGACCTAGTGTTCTTGCTGAACCTGGAACCTATACCTTTACGTATACATTAACAGACAGCAGCGGAAATGTAGATAAAGAAGTCAGAAAATATACAGTGTTGGAGAATCAGCCCAAACAAACAGTTATTGAACAACAATCTACTGAGCCCGTTACTGAAGTTTTAGAAGAAAACAATCCGAACCAACCAATTGAAGCGGCTGAAAGTGAAGAAGGGCAAGTTGTAACTGAACCACAAGAAGCGGTTACAGCGCTTGAAACAACTACTGAATCACAAGAATCTAACAGCCCAAATATCAATACTCAAGAATCAATTGCTCCTGCTACAATCAGTTTTCTAGGACAAACGATTCCATTCATTCAATGTAATGGTGCACCAGAAGCACCTAGCGCAGGGGCTGGAACTTGGACAGGAACAGGTGCTGTAGATGACCAATTACCAACTCACTTTATCGGACACAATCCTGGTGATTTTGTAGGTGTGATGAATATAACTGTTGGAACGCCAATCACTGTAGTTGATGGAAATGGAAATGCTAAAACATACGTAGTTTATGAAGTATTGGATGTAGCGGATGATGGTATCAATGCAAATGATCCATCCGATGACACGTGGGCAAGAGTAATAGAAGCGGGGGGAGAGCGAATTTCACTGCAAACCTGTATTACAGACACTGTAAATAGAATTGTTTTGGCAAGATAGGTATAAAAAAGGCTATTTATTTCAGCGATAAGAACTGAAATAAATAGCCTTTTTAGTGATTCTAATCAAGAATTGTCATAAGCGTACAATAAAATATTTCTAAGATCCAAAGAAAGAGTACTTCTGGAAACGGGAAAAATAGTGCTGTCTGGTGAAATCTCGTGATCAGCAAGTAATGCTCGATCGCATAAAATAACATGAGACCAGGATTTAGCATAAACAGGTAATTCATCTATAGCATAATACATTCGATCATCAATAAATTTATCAGAATGATTGATCCATTTCTCCAAATGCTCTCGATATAAAATATGAGAAAATTCATCTTCTGCAACGACAAAAAAGATTTGTTTTTGCTGATTTTTCTGTAAAAGCACGGTGGAAACTTGTGAGGTGAACTTATCAATGATCGTATCCGTAAAATTTAGGTCCGAATCAATAAATTGTTTTTGCCATTCTTCAAGTATTTTTCGAATCGACAGGATTAAGGATAATTGTTCGTCGTTTAAGTAATAATGTTGTTCAACTAAAAAAGATTGAATATTTTGCCATGTAGAAAGTACAAGGTTGATAAAAGGCTTTTCAAACAAGATATTGTTGACTAGATTAACAGAAAAGTATTTTTCAAAATCACGTATGAGTGCTCGAATCTCTGACGAATTCTCAATAATCGTGTGACGTTCATAATCATGATCCATTTTGACACTTAGATAATTAGGTGTATTCAAAGAAATTAGCCGATAAGCGGCAGTAAGATAAGCAATTTCATCATCGGGAAAATATTTCTGTCTATCATTTGGAAAGAAATGAACGATCGTCTTTTTTAGCTCTTTAAAAATGACGCTGTGACGAATCACGTGCAATTCATTTTCTGGATACGCTAATAAATGATCAGAAGAGCGGCTCAAGGACAGATAAACATTCACTACTAAGAAGATGTACTCCCGCTTATTGATTTTTATATTATTGGAAAAACGCTCTAACAGTTCGTCAACAAATTGCTCTGCCATTTGCCAAAGCTCAGTTTCTGACCACAATTCTTTGAAATTGACCCTCATCAAAATCGATAACACAACGCTGCGGTAGCGTAATTCATCATGAATAAAGTGGTTATTTTCATCCATGATTTTTGCATGCTTAAAAAAATCTTCCACACTTTTTTTTATTTGAAATGCTTTTGCAACAGAGACAAATTCATTTTCAACGATAGATAAATAATCAGTATCCCCAGCTAAGTATCGTAAACAAACGTTTAAAAATTTCGATTCTTCATAGATTTTAATAACCAAAGTATACCGTGTTAAATCGCTTGAAAATACCGCAGATATCGTTTGACTAGTGCTAGTTGAATAAAGAATCCAATCGTCAAAATAAAGGATAACTTTATCGAAATCTCGTTTGATTGTGTTTGATGTCACATTTAATCGCTTAGCGGTATCTTTGATAGAAAGCTCACGCATTTCAAATAGAAATTCTACTAGTTTTACTCTTCTCATAATATCTTTCTCGATATACTCTTCAATCATGTGTTCACTCCTCGCTAGGCTGCGCTTTTAAACTAAAAATAGTTCTAGATTATTTACAAATTTTTAGCTGTTTTTTTCAAAAAATTAGAATCTCTTCACCATTATCTTAATTCTATTTAGCTGTATTTACAAGGAAGTTTCTTGTAAATACATGTTTGTTCTTTTCTTTCCTTTGTATGCGACCCTAAAAATAGTGAATTTCGTAAAATTTTATTGATTCTTGGAGGATCTTTTGACACTATTATGGTGGTTAGCAGAACTTTTTATTGAAAGAAATTTTGTCATTTTTGTTTGCTCTAGAAGTGATTAACTAGTTTGGGAGTCTTAGTTGAATCGCGTGGCTCAACCTTTTTATTTACTTATCCTTTGGTTTATTATATGATTGAACACGTTGTTTGAGTGGTAAATCGCAATTTTACGAACAGTTTATTGTTCAGATTTTAGCTAGCTACACAGGCTAGTCTCTCGGAAAAAAGATAAAATCTACCTGTGACAAAAAGAGTCACAAACCTATTTTCCTATTTTTCTGTTGAGGCTAAACGAGCCTGCTACGCTTTTAAATTTTAGGAGGATATCAGGTGAAAGAAAAAATTATTTCCTATTTTGAGATCGACAAATTAAATACGACTATGAAGCGTGAATTTCTAGCTGGGTTTACGACCTTTATTTCAATGGCGTATATTCTATTTGTTAATCCAACTGTTTTAGGGGCTTCAGGAATGGATGAAGGCGCCGTTTTTACTGCGACAGCTTTGGCTAGCGCATTAGGCTGTATCTTGATGGGGATTTTTGCTAAGTATCCGATCGCAACGGCACCAGCGCTAGGGATCAATGCCTTTTTTGCTTATTCTGTTTGTGTCGGGATGGGCGTTCCATGGGAGACGGCTTTAGCAGGAGTTTTCGTCGCATCGTTGATTTTTATTTTGATCACAATTTTTAAGTTACGAGAATTGATCATTGATGCGATCCCAGCAGATTTAAAATTTGCTATCTCTGGCGGGATTGGTTTGTTCATCGCTTTTCTAGGTCTAAGTGAAGGGGGGATCATTGTTTCTAATGAATCGACACTCGTTGCTTTAGGTCCGTTGAATGTTGGATCGACTTGGCTGACTATTTTTGGTCTAGTGATTACGGCCATCATGATGGTCCGTCGTGTTCCAGGAGGAATTTTTATTGGGATGACAGCAACAACTATTTTAGGGCTGGTAACAGGATTAATTGAAGCACCTGCTAAAATCATTTCAAGTGCTCCAAGTCTAAAGCCAACTTTTTTAGTGGCCTTAAAGCATGTTGGAGATATTAATTCTCTACAGCTGTGGGTCGTAGTCTTAACGTTTTTATTAGTGACATTCTTTGATACGGCTGGAACGCTAGTTGGTTTAGCGAATCAAGCAGGCTTTATGAAGGACAATAAAATGCCTCGCGTTGGAAAAGCACTTGCTGCAGATTCAACCGCGATGTTAGCAGGTTCACTGTTAGGAACTTCTCCTGTTGGTGCATATGTAGAATCTTCTGCAGGGATTGCAGTTGGCGGACGTTCTGGGTTGACAGCTGTCACAACAGGCCTGTTTTTCATTGTTGGGCTGTTTTTCTCACCGTTGCTTTCAGTGGTAACGTCGCAAGTAACGGCACCAGCATTGATCGTTGTCGGTGTGTTAATGGCTCAATCGCTTAGCCAAATCAAATGGAAAGAAATGGAAATCGCCATTCCTTCTTTCTTGATCCTGTTAGGTATGCCGTTGACTTACAGTATTTCTGATGGAATTGCGCTTGGCTTTATTTTCTATCCAATCACCATGATTGCTGCAAAACGTGGCAAAGAAGTCTCACCGATCATGTACGCGTTATTCTTTGTTTTCGTAGGATTTATGTGGATCTTGAATGCTAATTAAGCCGAACAGAATAATCAAACAAAGAAGTTAGGACACAGATGTACTTAACTTCAAACGCTTTTCGATCTGCTTGTAGCGCAGTAAACGTTTATTCGAATGTTGAGAGGTTGGGACAGAAGCGTCTAATCTCGAGAAATAAGAAGGAATTCACGAAAATTGCTCTTCAAATTTTTGTGAATTTCAGCTTATTTCCGAAGGGATTGCTTCTGCTTCCACCGTTTATTCGGATAAAAAGATCCTGGGGCATAACTTGAAAAGTTATGCCCCAGGATCTTTTTTTGTTTAAAATAAAAAAACAATTCAATCAACAGCATTTGTGCCCAAAACTATTTGATAGGAAGGCATTGCTGACTAATACTATTTAATCTGTTTTAGTTTTATTGTCTAGAGAGGGAAAGCCAAGTATTGATTTTTACTAAAGAAATTGAAATCATCGAAAATAAGTTGTTTCTTATCGAAATATTTAGTACAATTTCAATATAGATAAAAAATATTTTTTTGAACTAAAAAATTATTAGGAGGTCGTGTGTCATGAGTAAGAAATATCTGAATTATGTCGGTGAAATCATCACAGATACGGAATACCATGGATTAGGAGAACCAGAGGGATTTTTGGAAGTCCATATGGATGTAGAGCTACCATTTAGACTGTACTGCACAATGGACGATGATGACTGGGAAGAAGTGACAGAGCAAGGTCGTCTAGCACTGATTGACCAATTACAAGATAAGAAATCAAAATTTTCTAAAAGTGATTATCGATTTTATACATTAGACTTTTACTTAGCAAGTTTAGGTGGTTTATAAAGTATAAATCAGAATGAAAGCGTTTAGCCTTGTTTTGAAGGATAGTCATTCTATGAAGCAAGTTTTTATTGTTCTCACATTTGTGATTTAATGTTCAAATGAAAGGTTTTTAATTGGTAAAAAAATAGCTTGCAACAAAATGAAGTTTCATTTTGTTGCAAGCTATTTTTCTAGTTAAAAGGATTCAGGAGTGAGTGATTGTTTGATCACGAAAGAATAAGTTAATCTTCATTTTTAATTCGAGCAATCTGTTTTTTGAACGTCCAAGTTTCACCGCCGTCAACCGATTGGAATAGGCAAGAGAACATGACATTGATATCGATATCCTCCGTTTTAAGTAAATTAAATTTAGCTTCTAATATATTGGCGCTGACCTCTGTAATTTCATTTGGTGGCTGGAAGATATCTAAAGCATCTGCTACATACCCTTTAGGGATATTGATTAGAGCTTCATTGAAAGATCGACCATAGTTAGTTGTGTAGTATAGCTTTGTTCGAGTGGCAATAAAGCCAGTAGCTTGTGAAAGGTAGCTGGCATTTTGAATTGGTTGAGAAATCGTGGTTCCATCGAGTTTCGTCCAATTTTTTCCTTGATCTGCTGTGCTGTAAATAGAAATATTTTCGGCAGACATACCGCCATCGGTAGAAAAAATAGCTATGCCGCTACCGTTTGCGAAGAATGTCGCTTTTCGATAGCGGAAATTATCCAAATGATCATCAATACGATTTTTCTGCCAGCTATTCCCGTTATCATTAGATGTCAGCATATAGGCCGCCACATTGTCGGGTGAAAAAATAAACCATGAAAAATCAGGTGAAATATCGAACGATTTATCCATCCAATACCCCACAGGAACAGTCCCCGTGGTCAATGTGTAGTCGCCACCTCGGAGCCAATCTAACTCGAGTGGAACGTGATGCCAAGTCGTACCAGAATCCGTTGTCATGAATAATTCATTTGATTCGGGCTTTAGATACAGGTCATTGACTTTTTCTGTTTGATGAACGGGAGTATCGTGTGTTTGCTCGGTTACCTCTGTCTCTTTTGATGGTTTCGTATCAAAAGACTGTTGTGTCATGTGCTTATCTTCTAGGATAAGATCATCCGCCCCATTAAAGGTCGCGGTGTTAGTCAGATAATAATAACTACCCGCAAAACTTAAAAGAGCGGTAAGTCCCAAAGCAAGTAGGCTTTTTTTTGTTAAACTCAATCCGTTTTTAACAGGTAGAGACGGAAAGTCGATCTCTTTGTTCAAGATAAAAATTTGAGATGCGTAGATACCAAAAAGTAACGGGCTTTGGCCGATCATTATACTTTGATCATCGAGAGAGGTTGTGAGCAGTCGGCAGGATGTTTTTTTACTAGGATTTCTTTTCCTTGCGGTGAGGCTAAATAATAATACTCAGCATCTTGACCTCTTGGAACTTCTAAGAGCATTTTATGCGCTTGTTTTTCCAGCCAAACGGTGAAATTAGTTGTGAGCGAAAAGAGTTTTCCTAAATAGACAAAGACTAGCACCAAATAAATCAAGGCTAAAAGACAACCAATCCCTAAAGCTGAGTGATAAAGGGTTTCCAATTTATATAACGAAAATGAGCTGTGAGCGATTGTTCTCCTTTGTTGGTAGACAAGAGTTGAAATGCCAAAAAAGAAAAGTGAAGATAGTAGAAAAAGGCCGCTTACAACCCATAAAACATGTTTATATGTTTTTTGGTATTGTTGGATAATCGTTTCTTTGACAGATAACAATTCAATAATAAGTAGTTCAGAATTCATAGTTAGATACCTCGAAAGTTTATTATATGTTGGCTGATGTTTAATCATACAAGTATAATACGGCACTTGTAATCTTACAACTCTATTTTTGTAAATGAAAAAGAAACTGAATAAATTTTGTATCTCTCAAGAATCTTTTCAACATCTACAGCTGTTTACATTAAAATAGAGCTTTTTATGGTATTCTATTAAGCAAATAGTTAGTTTGCTAGAATAAAAAATAAAAGGATACGATAAGGAGACGACTAATGATCAGAATAGAAAAAGTGAACATAAATAATCCAGATTTAGTAGAGTTAATAAAAGAATTAAATGATTTTTTTAATGAAGAGTGGGGAACAGAGGTAGCTCAAAGCTATCAAAATCATCACAATCTTACTGAGATGTCTTGTGCAGTTGTGGCTTACGATGAACAAGAGGCAGTTGGCTGTGGTTGCTGGAAACTTCTTGATGAGCACACGCCAGAAATCAAACGAATGTTTGTCAAACCAACGAGTCGCGGCAATGGAGCTGCTGGAAAAATCATGCAAGCACTAGAAAGTGATATACTAGAGCAAGGTTACCAGCAAGCTGTGTTAGAAACGGGTAAAGACATGCTGAGTGCTATTGGCTTCTATGAAAGACATGGATACCAGATCATTCAAAATTATGGCGAGTTTGTTGGAGATGAATTATGTATTTGTATGAAAAAACGACTTGAACTCAAACCTAACTAAACGTAACAGTGAAAAAATGATAGACCACTTTTGATTGAATAAAAAAGCTTTTAAGCACAATAAATCTATAATATTTAAGAGATGTTAAGTGAGGTCTAGGGGGATGGACATGGAAGAAAAACAATTTAGTATAACAATACCTGAAAAGATAGTAGAAGAATTTGACTTAGAACATGAAGATGAAGTGATATTAAGTATTAAAGATCAAAAAATAGTGATCGAACCAAAAAAGAAAACAACTGGCAATCAGACACTGTCACTAAGATGGTTTTTGATCCCAACCACTGTAATTAGCCTGTTGTTTTTGGGGTATTTATTTTACACTGATAAAAGTCAAATTGCTTTAGTTGGCGCGTATTCGATTGCGAATTTTGTCCTTTCGTTTGGGGTGTTAAGTGGCGTGTTTAGTTTTTTGCTCTTTTTCATCAAAGGGAAAAGAAATCAAGTGACAACGCAATCAAAGGATATTTATTGGCGTAATTTCCCTGCAATTTTACTTTCATTTATTGTGATTTTGGTCTTTGCATTACTCGTTTTTTTCAAGATGATTGGGTTGGTTTTTATCGGTGCGACGTTTGATCGTTATACAGCGACACTGTTATTTTTCGTCTTTGTAGGGCTAGTCAATTATTTTATGATTTACTCAGCGTTGTCAATTACACCAGCTAAACTTACAAATGTGTTGATTTTTGTGATTATTGGCGGTGTTCTACTAGCCATGATTACAAACAAAGATTATCAATGGTGGCAATTTAACTTTAGCTTTTTAGGAACGATTGAAGCCAAAGACAGTTGGCAATTTAATGTAACGTTGATGTTTTCTTCCTTGTTGATGATTGCCTTGATCGATGGCTTATTCGTCGAGTTGCAAAAAGCGATTCCGCATAGTAAACGATTAACGATTTTACGGGTTCTTTTGACGTTGACAGCTTTGAATCTTGGGGCGGTTGGTCTATTTCCGTATACTGAAACGGGTCCATTTCAAGGCGTTCATAATCAGGTTGCTGGTTATTTAGTTTATTTGATCGTTATTTTGATTGTGGGGATCAAGTGGTTTTTACCAAATGTAACGAAAGAGTTTCTGTCGATTTCTTATATGATTGCGGCGACATTAGTTGTAGTTGTGGTGTTATTTCAATGGACCGACTATCTTTCACTGACAGCATTTGAACTATTATCATTTATGCTGGCATTTAGCTGGATCATACTACTGCTTCAAAACTTACAGAAAATGGCGCAAAATATTAATAATACATTTCAGGTCAAGGTTAATTTTGATTATGAAAAACAAGTGACAGAGGACTAAAAATATTTTTTGAGATGGATAGCCAGAAATTGTTTATTCGTACTTAGGGTGTGAAACAAAAGTTGTTTTGACTTTTGTCTCACATCCTTTTTTTAGACAAACAATCCCTAGCTATCCAGATAACGAGACATCAATTCCATATGATGCATGACAGCAGCTTTTCTCATGACACCCATTCCGGGAAATTTATCTTTAGACGCTGCATCAAATAGCAACTCAAGTCCTAATGTTAGCGTGTTACCACATAATTTGTTTGCCCACTCCTGCACGTCATCCATAAGTTCAAAAAATTTATCTTTTTGAGTCAGAGCGTCTTCACTTGAAAGAAAATGGTGAATGCGCAAGCGCTCATTCTCAAAATAGACCAGGTGTAAGCTTAAGCGTTTTGAAGGATAGCTATGCTCATAGTAAATCCGACTATCGATAGAGAAATCGCTAAATCCCACAAAACCATTTTTTCGAAAGGTCAAATGAGCATCCGAAAAAAGTTCATCAGAACATTCCTGATAAAAGCTTGATTTAGGCAGTCGGGTAAAAACATCTTGTGAAAGAATCTTTTCGCCTTTGACTTTTTGCAGCAGACGGAATTCTTTTGGAATCAAAACTGTTGTTTGATTTGTCTGCCAATCGCTCTCTAGGGCAGGTGTTGAGTTGCCGATCACAAACAATTGCGGTTTTTCACTCAAGGTTTCAATCGGCTGTTCAACGATCATCGCTTTGCATAGAGACAATGATTTTAGATAAAAGAGGCCATCCTCTGTTAAAAAATCCCCAGCTTGAGGGTTTTGAATAAGATAAAAGGGATGTTTTTCTTGTTGAAACAGGTCAATGAACTTTTTTAATGTCTTGGAATTTTTAACAGGTTCAATGATTGGCACAATCTGGGAAGACAGCCGATTTTGTTCTACTAACGCTGTCAAAGCGAACAAATCAAACTGTTTACCACGAAAATAGGGATAATACATTATTTTTCCTCCAAAAGACGTCGTTCCAATTCAAGATAAGCCTCACGAGTGGCATCTAGTTCATTTTTTAAGGCTTCGATCGCTTGATCACAAATATCTTCAGCGAAGCGATCATAAAAATTCACCCCACCGCCAAACAAGTCATAATCGGGTTGTCTTTTCTTTAATTCTTTGTAAATTTGGTCAGTTGAAAAGACTCGCAGGCCTCGCGCTGTTTGCTTGGCTTTCCCAACTTCACGGGCTTGAGCGGTGATCAAACGAAAAAGCAGTTCTTGTTCATTGACTAAAAGCTCTTGTTTTTGCGGTTTTTTCTCTATTGTAAAATACCCAGGTAACATTTGATCCTCTGTAGAAAGGTACTGATGATAAACCATGACGCCTATATGACTGGGAATCTCTTCCTTTATTTTTTCAAAAAGAGCTCCTGGTAATACAAAATAATTATAGTTTCCGATAAAGGAAAGTTTTGCTTTTGAACGAAAGTCAGCTTTACTTGCCTTTAATTCATAACAGCGCCATTCAAATTGCTTCTCAGCAGTCAAGCGACAACTTAATGTATCAACAATACCTTGCTCATCTGGCATTGTCACTTCCTCAACCACAATATCTCCATTTTCCCGACAATAATAATAAAGAACTTCTTCCATCTGGGTCGTTAATGATGTTTTCATTGTGAACTCCTTTTTTCTTTTATTCTACTATAAAACGTATGTTCGTAAAAATAAAGTGTTTTTTTACTTTAGACAGAATAGATAGTTAATTTATTAATTAGTACCATTGTCTATCGATTTAATTGCTTGTAAATAAATATTTTTTGGATATTAATGGAAAAAAAATGATAAATAGGCTAATTATCAATCATAAACGAAAAGTGTGATAATCCTCTATTTATTGAAAAACAAGGGAGGATTAGCTAATCATAACAGCTTGTATGTTTTTATTTTTCATTAAAATATAAAAAAATAATCATAATAAAGAAGGAAAAAGGATATTATATAATTATACGAAACTATTAAAAAAGGAGCTTATTCATGAAGAAAAGAAAATTACATATATTTATGCTTGCAGTTTTACTCACGCAGAGCTTTAGTTCAACTGTAAGCGTATTTGCAACGACTGATACAGAAGAAAATGCTCAGAATGGACAAGCAATTGACACTCAAACACAAGAAAATCTGCAAACAGACTTATCGAGTGATGAAGAAAAAATGTCGCTAGAAAATTCAAAGACAAGTGAAACGGATGAAACAGTAGAAAGTGAAGCATCGATTACTGTGCAAGACGATAGTCAAGTAGAGGAAACGGAACAGTCGACCAAAGAAGCGGCAACGACTCCCAAAACAAAAGCTGCCAAGGCTAACTTAACGATTGAAGATGAGCTTTTAACAAGTATGACAATTACTAACATGGAGGGTGTCGAATACAGTCAAAGTAATGTAAATCGACTGTTGAACACAACACCCGTTACCGCTAAACTGAACTTTGTGATCAAGGATCAGGATTATGTACCAGGTTCAGTTTATACAATGACGCTACCTGATCATTTGGGCTATTCAGATATCAGTGGGGAAGTAGCCAATGTTGGAGCTAATTGGTCAGTTGACGCACAAAGTAAGACATTGACGATCACCTTCAATCAGCGTATTACTGAAACGCAGTTTAATTTGGATTTAAAAAGTTATGTGTATACAGATGCCGAACCTTTAGTAACGATCAAAACACCTGGGCAAACAACCAATCAATATAACTTTGATCTGTACGAAGAGGTAGCACCTATTAAGTATGAGGAAACGACTAATAAGTATGGTATTCAAGGAAATATTTATTATAACTTAGACAGATCATTATCTGGCAGTCAGACATTAGAAATAGTAATGTCAAATTCACCTGGAGCAACGTTTGATAATACCTCTAAGGAGCCGATCGGTGTTTTTTCATATGATGTAGATATCAACGGAAATGTGATTGCTGCTTCCAAACAAGCCTTAGCAAAAGACCAAGACTATACAATCGATGAAGACAATGCATACCGAGGTGCAGTTACGATTACAAATATGGATCAACAAAAAGCATATGCTTTATCCGTTGATCGTGCTTTAGCGTTGGAGAGTGTTTCCAATTATTCCTATAGTTTTTACAATAATTATCCGACGACTAAATTAGGTTCAGTCAGTTTAAATCGGTCAACTGCGCAATATGGCGGGCTTGAATTTACCGCAAAAACCAGTAAAGATCAAAAATCTTTAAAAGAAGTTAATTTAGGTTCGTTACAAAGTGCTAATTTCCAAGCAAAAGGAAATTATTATGTCTATATTTACAATATCCCTACACAAACCAAAGTAGGAGAACAAATCGTTTTGGAAAGCAAAAATGGACAAAAAATCACTGAGTATCAATTTTCTGCTACTGATACAGAGTATCAAACAGTTCCGTTTACTGATTTTTTTGAGGTGAAACAAGAAGAGAACAAACTGATTTTAACAGCAACGAAAGACAGTGTGTTAAGACTAAAAGCGGAAAAGCTGATCATTCCTTTTGACCAAAAGGATATTGATATTACACTTAGCACACCTGTTGTAAATGGTGGCAAGGAAATAATGCTGGTCTCTGACCAATACCTTCAGCCAATTTCAATCATCAATCCTAATAATGTAGAGACGGCTTGGGGAAACGCCGATGCAAATGGTGCCTACTCTGGCGATACAACAATAGCGATTGAAGGAAGCGATAAAACACCAGTAAAGAATGCTGCAATCAAAATTGAACACCCGAATTACTTAAAACTAAGAATGCCAACAGGGGAGTACTCTGATTACAAACTAAATAGAGATTATACAATAACCTCGGTCGAAGGCGGGACATTGATCAAATTTACAACGCCTGTCACCCGTTCATTCAATCTGGATCTAGGTTTCAACTATATTCCAGACAGTTTAGCAAAAAGTAAAAGTATTCCTATTGATACGCTTGATGTAACACTAAGTGCCGATGACTATGAAGCGGTTCATACAACCGTTAGAACCGGTAGAAAGATGTATTCAGAGCGAACACTGCAAGGAAGTAAAAATCAATTTTTAGTAAACGCAAGAAATGATTCGTTTGATAACTTGAGCATCACAACTAAAATTCCTAATGGTGTAGACGTAGTTTTTGATATTTATGATGTCTCGAATGACCAAGTTGAATCGATTTATCCGCAGTATTGGGATCGAGGACAATATTTTGATAAACCATTAGCACCAACTAGTGAAGCGTATCCGACAATCACCTTCGATGAAGCTACGAATAGTTATAAATTTGATTTTGGTAAAACCTCAAAACGCTATATTGTTGAATACAAATATGCCAATGGCTGGATCGATACTAAGACAATCAATGTAACGGGAAGTGCTGTCGAACCATTATATGGTGATCAAGTAATGTCAGCGATCGTCGCCGTAAACAACGAAGGAGTAGAGATCTTATCAGCCAATCAAACGGCTCATGAGTCATTGAAAAACGTCACAAAAAATGAAATCAAAACTAAAAATATCAATAGCGGAACACGCAGTGTCAAAAATCCAACCTTCGATATTAAAACAAAAGGAAATACAAATGCTGGCATTGATTTAAATTCGATCGTGATCGAAGGAGTTCCGCAAGATGTTTATACAATTAAGCAAACAGCGACAGGTGCTCAAATCATTTTTGACGAGTACACGCTAACTGAAAATATCACGATTACGTACAATACAGTTTCCAAAAATGCTGGGCAAATTTCTACTGAAACAAGTATTAGCGCAGATAATTTAGAACAAATGACGGAAACCCGCAGAACAGTGACAACAACACCACTTGTTTTGAGATTCTCTGATGGAGATGCAGAAGGAATCGTTTATTTGGCTCAAGCGCAATTTCGTGCGTATAATGAGAAAGACCAAGCGATCAATATTCCTAATGTTTTATTTGAACTAGTCGACAATGTGACCCACAATCAAACGGAGTTTACTACAGATGAAAATGGCGAATACAAATTTGATGCAATCATGTCCGGCGAATATACGTTAAGAGCAACCGCTATACCAGTAGGTTATACGATTGCTGAGGAGTATCTTGAGGGCAAAGCCATTAAAGTGATGAAGGATACGAATTCGTTTGAAATTCCTCTTAAAGAAGTAGTAGATCACACTAGTGTCAGCGCCAAGGATTCAACGATCTATGTCGGAAGCCACTGGCAACCAGAGGATAATTTCACAGGAGCCACAGATCAAGAGGGCAAGCCAATGGCATTTGATCAAATCACAGTGGCTGGAACAGTAGACACTGAAAAAGTCGGAGAGTATGAAATCACGTATCGCAATCAAGACAAAGAAGCAAAAGCCATCGTTTTCGTTGTTGCTAATCAGGAAACGTTGTTTGTCAAAGATTCAACGATTTATGTAGGTGATTCATGGCAAGCCAAAGATAACTTTGTGTCAGCGACAGATGAGCATGGGGCAAGCATTCCGTTTGAAGAGATAACACCTTCTGGAACCGTTGATACAACAAAACCAGGCATCTATGAAATGACTTATCGCTTCAGCGGACAAACAGAAATTGCTAAAATTACTGTCTTACCAAACCAAACCAGTGTTCTCGGGAAAGATTCAACAATCTCTGTGGGGACAACTTGGACGCCAGCAGATAATTTTGTTGAAGCAACAGACAAAACAGGAAAACCTGTTGCTTTTGACCAAATCACTGTAACAGGAACAGTCGATACAAGTAAAGTTGGTGATTATGAAGTCACATACGAAAACCAAGGGCAAAAAGATCAAATAATTGTCCATGTTGTAGCTGTCAAAGCAACGCTTGCTGTCAAAGATTCTACCATCTATGTAGGAGATCCTTGGAAAGCTGCTGATAATTTTATATCAGCAACAGATGAAACAGGACAAACGATTTCAATTCAAACGATCACCGTAACAGGAACGGTCGATACAACAAAAGCAGGCGTCTATGAAGTGGTGTATGGATATGGCACCCTAAAGGAAACTGCTAAGGTTACAGTAAAAGCGGATCAATCAACCTTAGTTGTAAAGGACTCTACTATTTACGTAGGGGATGATTGGCAGAGTGTAGACAACTTTGTATCAGCAACTGATCGCGATGGTAAAGCCATTTCTTTTGAAGAGGTAGAAGTAACTGGAACTGTTGAGACGAAAGAAAAAGGTGAAAATCAAGTATCGTACACAATTCAAACAACTCAAAAAGCTGATCCAAGTAACACTAAAAAAGCGGTAAAAGCTCAAAAACAACGAACGGAAACAGCTAAAATCACAGTGCTTGAAAGAAATTCACCCAAACCAAATGAAACAAATAAGAAGCAAACGCATCTTTCTAAACAAAACAAGCAAGGGCATCTACCTAAAGCTGGTGAAAAAGACAATCACTATGTTCGTTTGATTGGATTGTTAGCTCTATCCATCACAATGATTGGCGTGATTCGATCAAGAAAACGGAGAACAGATTAGCTGAACGATATAGAGAATCGGGGCTGGGCCAAAAGTAGTGTTTAATCTACTTTTGGCTCATCCCTCTATTCGATTCTATCAGTATTAGGAGGTACAAGAAGAGATGACAAACAAACCGTTGATATTCGGTACAGCATTACTATTTTCGTCAGCGCTTTTTTTTCATGTTGATCCATTTTATGGAGAAGAAGCAACAACGCCTGGAAAATATAAAATGACATACGAAGTAGATGGAAAAGTCGAAACAGCTACGATCGAAGTGAAAGAAAATCAGACGGAGCTTTTACTAAAGGACATTATTATTAGGCAAAACGACCAATGGTCTCCTTTAGACAATGTCGTTTCATTGAAAGGTAAGGATGGCGAACCGTTAGATTTAAAACAAGTGACGATCAAGCACAATGTGAATACCCGAGAACCTGGGCGTTACTTTGTAAAGTTTTCCTACGATAACTATGTTTCTATCGCTAACGTATCAGTCAATCAGTTTACCCATTCTGAGCAGAAAAAAAGAGTAGTACAGCGCTATTTGCCAATTGAAACTCAAACGAAAATCATGCTGAATGATGAATTGTTAAAAAATCAACCTGTTAAGCAAAAGATGAACGTAAACACTTCCAGTGGAGGGGATCTGCCAGGTGCCACGGAGTTTGGAAATATGTTGAGTTTCCTATCAGGAACACTTCTGTATGGAACAAGGAGAGTATAAATGGATTTCTTGTTATTAGATGATCGAGCAAATTTGAAACTGTCAATCATCCGAAAGTTAGAACAGAAATATTCGTTTTCAGAACGTAAGGATGTTTTATGTGAGGAATTGACTATCTCTCAGTATCTTTTAGAGCACAGCGTTCTGGAAATAAACGAGGATTTGAAAAGATTTGAATTGATCGAGGGGATGGAATTGCTTGAGCAAAATAATGAAATCATTCTTTTTCAAGACGCTCAAGTTTCATCAAGTGTTGTTGAGGAAAAATATTTAAAGTTTTCTCTGGAATTTACACTATTGCAAACGATATTTTTCAATCAATTTACTTCGATCAAAAAATACGGAGAAAAGCATGGGATGAGCCGGACTGTTGTGTACAAAATTGTTGATAGAATCCGGAAAGAGCTAGTACAATATGATATAAAATTATCTAAAACATTTCAACTAGTGGGCAATGAGATGAAGATTCGTCAGTATTTTAACATGCTCTACTATCGAATATATAAAGATTCGGACGAATTATACAATCAATCGGATATCTTATCTGTCAATGAATTACTTGTTGCTACTAAACGCTATTGTGAAGAAGTAAATACTTTTTATCTTTTTAAACATTATTTGTTTGTTATGTTAGAAAGAGCGAGGAGAAAACCCAACTACTTTTTATCTAGTAAGTTTCAGTCAGCTGATTTTGATGAAGAAAAAGGATTATACCAAACGATCGCTCAATGGAGTCAGCAAACACTAAATGGAACGAATCGTGAAAGAGAAGTTGAAGTGAGGGGGATTCTTAGCCAGTTGTCCGTACATCGAATTGAGCTTTGCACTCTTGAAAATGAGGTAGTTAAAACATATCGAAAGCAATTAGAGCAGCAATTTCTTAAGTATCCACAGCTGAAATTAAGCGGATCTGAGTTTTGTAACAGTGTGGATAAGGTAATCTATCAGCATTACTTTATTTCACCTTTGCTAGATATCACAATGCGCGTGATGGACTTAGAGTTTTTTCATGAACGTTATCCGATCATATTTGAAATTTGCCATACATTTATTTATCAATTGAAAGAGGAGGAATTTAGATTTAGTAAAAAATCCCTTTTTCTTAATTTACTACTGATTCTTTCTCAACAATATGATCAGGAAAGCGAGATGAATACGATTAATATTCATGTGAGTTTCACACATGGAGAAAAATATAATCAATTCATCCAAGCCCAGATTCAAATTTTTGATTCCTTTAGCATCAATTTTCAGCCAGTTATTCGTCCAGATACAGATCTAATCGTCTCTGACTATCTTCCCAAAACAACTTTTTCAGCACGAAGTCTGATCTGGCTCGCTCCGCCTAGAGCAAGTGACTGGCGAAATTTTGGCAATGAGATTGTGCAAATCAATAAAGCGTTACAGCTGAATAGGAATAGAAAGAAGAAATAGAAGGACTGAATAGAGAGAGCCAGAAATGAACTGCAAGTCAGTTTTATTTCTGGTTTTCTTTTTTATTTATGTAATCAGTATTTTTTCTGAAACTAAAGGGGTAGCAACTGGTTAAATCATCATAAAGGATGCGCTTTTTTTATAGATTGCATATTTTGCTTGAATGCTTCTTATGATAAACTGAAAGTGGTTGGATAAAAGTAAAGGAGAATCATAATGAGTCAAATGCACTATAATATGTTGTTGGGAAAAGAAGTAACAGTTGAATCAGAAAGGTACAAAATTAGCGGGATTATGGAGTTTCAACAAGGTAATTATACTTGGCGAGAATTCAAATTGATTGGAGAAGACCAAACTATTAAGTGGCTGAATATTGACAAAGATAACCCAGATGAGAGTTATAGTTTGTTTCAATCTGCAGCTGTTTTTTTTTAGTTTAAGTGCGCCGGAATATGAAGGCGAAAACTATGTATTGGCAGAAACTGGTACTGCAACCGTTCTTTCGGTTGAAGGTGATGTGGATGCGGAACTTCAAGAACGAATGACGTTTAAAGAATTCCATGGAAAAAGAGATGAACAAAAACTTTTAAGTTATGAAAAATGGTCAGATGAATCAGAATACAGTAGTGGAAAAATGATTTCAGCATCTCAAGTAGAGTATCATGGAGAATTAAATGAAAACAATCAGTCTGAAAAGAGAAAAGTTGAGTTGTCCGTGCTGAATAAACTGAAAAAAGGCCAGGAAGTAGCAATTGAAAAAGTTATTTATAGAATTGTCGGTTGGGCTAATTATCGACAGGGCAGCTATTCTTGGATTGAGTATCGCCTTTTATCTAGGTCTGGAAACAAGGAGCATTGGTTGGTCGTAGAACCTCAAGGAAATGAATATGTACTCAGCCTGTTCAAACAAGTTGCGAATAAAAAAGTCTCACTGAACGTGACAAACTCGCAAGCAAAATATAAGAATAAAACATATAACATTGAAGAAACTGGGAAGGCAATGGTTATACGTTCATCAGGTGATGTGGACTTTGATCCTAATGAAAGAGTGGAATTTACTGATTTCACTAATGAGAAGAAAGAAATTTTGTCGAAAGAACAGTGGTCAGATGGAGTCGAATATTCACATGGTCGAATCCTCTCAGATGCTGATTTTGATTTGTTAGAGATCTACAGTCCGCCGTTTTGGAAAAATGAGAAAGTAAAAAAGACAATAATGATCAGTTGTATTGCGGTGATCGCAGTATTCTTCTTTGCTTTGTCAGAAGGGTTCATCCGTTTTCCACAAGCAACAATTGAAAAGCAGATGAAAGGCTCTACGATGTATGAAGAAGTGACGAATGTTACGTTTAAAGATCCTAGCAAGACAAAATCAAAAATTTATAAGAGTGATTTATCTGTAGATCAAACGTGTGAAAATTTAATAGAACTAGACCCAGAACGAATTTTATATGTAACAACGGATAAAGAAAATATTGAACAAGGGGAAAAAATGATCCAAACGAAAAAGGAAACGGTTTTGATTTATATAGGGGATGATGGGGTGACCTATATCCAGGTTTTCCCGAATAAAGATTATCAAAATAGCTACAGCTCTTATCATGCAGGGAATCATAGTCGACTACGTTCATTTTATGTAAATAGCCGAAACTGGGGCAACAATAGAGAGACGAGCAGTCAACCCAAAGTATATTCAGATGGAGTGATCGAACGGTCAATCGACACTTCTTATTATAGTGGAAATGTAGCCTCAGCAAGACAAAACAGTATTAATGCACGAAAGCAAGATGGTGGAGGCACTGGCTTTGGCAAATAATTTAAAAAAACATAATTTTAATGGAACTCATGTTTTAGCTGAATTTTATGGCGTAAGTTTTCCGTTATTTGATCGTAAAGAACTGGAAACGGTCGTTACTGAAGCTTGCATAGCTGGCAATGCTCACATCATTCAACAAGAGATAGCTGAATTTACCAATGGCGGTTATACGTTGTTTGCTTTACTGAAAGAATCACATCTATCTATCCATACTTACCCAGAACATCAGTCTATTTTTCTTGATGTGTTTACTTGTGGGAATGCGGACTCAAAAAAAGTGGTAGAAAAATTAACAGACTATTATCAACCAGATTCATTCTCGCTTCAAACGATTGAGCGAGGTGTAAGAAAGTAGTGAGGACAGGAAAGATGATAAAAATGGGAGGGGTATATGTTGTTAGAAAAAGATCAGCTTACAGGTAGTGATTTTAAAATTCGTCCACTACTTTTTACAACACTAATTATTTCAGGCTGTTCGATGATTTATGAATTAATCATAGGAAGCTTGGGTTCTTATTTGATGGGAAATAGTGTAGTTCAATTTTCATTGACAATAGGGATTTATCTGTTTGCAATGGGGGTAGGGAGTTACGGATCAAAATTTATTCATCGGCATTTATTTGATTATTTTGCGAGTTTAGAGGTTATTGTTGGATTATTAGGGAGTTTTTCAAGCATTATCCTTTTTCTATGTTATATCTATACGGATGTTTATTCAATCGTGATGTACGGCTTGACATTTGCCATTGGTTTTTTTGTGGGCTTGGAGATTCCTTTATTAGTAAGGATCATAGAGCAACATGATAAAGTGTTAAAGGATGAGTTGGCGAATCTTTTTGCCTTTGATTATATTGGCGGTTTGTTAGGCTCATTAGCTTTTCCGTTATTGTTATTACCTAAATTTGGTTATATCACGGTGGCATTTATTTCAGGGATTCTCAATATTCTGGCAGCAGCTGTGATCGTTTTTAAATACAATGAGCATTTGAAATGGAAAAAAAGTCTTAAAACGATGATCGTTGCTTCTTTGATTGTAATCATGTCTTTTATTTTATTCGGGAACCGTTTAACCAATTTTTTAGAAGGCGGATTATATGAAGATCAGATCGTATTTTCAAAGCAAACCTTGTATCAAAAAATTATTGTAACCAAACATAAAGATGATCTACGTTTATTTTTAGACGGAAATACACAGTTTTCCTCGATGGATGAAAAACGATATCATGAAGCGCTCGTTCATATTCCTATGGGATTGATGGATCAGCCTAAAAAAATATTACTGCTGGGAGCAGGAGATGGATTAGCAGCACGTGAGTTACTAAAATATCCTGCTATAGAAAAAATCACGCTTGTTGATTTAGACGAAGAGATGGTTGAATTATGTCGAACGGATCCAGCCATTTCAACATTGAATGAACGAGCATTGGATAATAAAAAAGTTGAACTTGTTTATGAAGATGCTTTTACTTTTTTAGAGAAAAATAAAGCGCAATACCAAGTTGTGATTGCTGACTTACCTGATCCTAATAATGAGTCATTGAATAAATTGTATACAACGAGTTTTTATCGTTTGATCAACAAAAGTTTGACAGAAGATGGAGTCATGGTAACACAATCAAACAGTCCATTGTTTACAGGAAATGCGTTTTGGTGTATCAATAAGACCCTTAAAGAAGAATTTCCTTATGTTGTACCATATCATCTTTACGTACCATCTTTTGGTGATTGGGGCTATAATTTAGCTTCAAAAAGAAAAATCGAACAAGAAAAAATTGAGCTGAAACAGCTAAAATTATCTTACCTAAATGAGCAAATGCTTCCGGTATTATTTAGTTTTGGTGAAGATGAAAAGAAGGATTTAGCGAAACTAGAAATCAATACGTTGTTTAAACCCAAATTATTTGAATACTACGATAGTGATACAAGTAAGTTGTGAGTGATATAAGGCTGTTTAGGAATAAAGAAATAGAGGATCCAAGAAAGTTTATACTAGAAGCATTATAGTAAATCAGTTCAGATACGAGGTTGGGACAGAAGTGTTTAACTCCGAGAAATAAGAAGGAATTCACGAAAATTGTTTTTCAAATTTTTGTGAATTTCAGCTTATTTCCGAAGGAGTTGCTTCTGCTCCCACCGTTTATTCGGATTCCTTGAGGCTGGGATGTAACTCATAGAGTTATGTCCCAGCCTCGTATTATTTTTGTTTTAGGAATAGATTAACTACTAAGAAGAGCTGAAATATTAGGTTTTATTGAATGACAAAAGAAGTGATTTCAGAAATAGGTGCATCTTTTTGATTACTTTTAAATCGTATTATATCCGAAAAATAGATTTTTTCCCCTGTTTTTGTTGTAAGTATCCCATGGGCCGAACCTTCTTTCCCGTGCGTTAAGATCGATTGGATTTCTAGCGTACTAAGCTCTGTTTGTTCTTTGACTACTGCAGCAATAAAGGCTTCTTTTCCCTCTAAAGGGGATTTGCCTGGAATAATCCAGCGAAGCGAGTCAGAAAGGACGGATTCAAGCAAGGGCTGATTTCCTGATGCTGCCGCAAGCAGATAATCTCGAATCAGTCTTCTTTTTGGTGCATTGTCGCAATTTAATGAGCAGATAACGGCAAAATCAGTTTTTGGACGTACGTTACTACTAGAATGATCTTGAAAAAATAAATTGTGATCAGTCAAGGATTGTTCCAAGATGCTGATTGCTTTAGGTCCCACACCATGCATCTTTCTAAGAGTCGTTTTTTCCAAATTGCTAACTTGTTCAAGCGTTGTCACCCCAATTGAATTAAGCGCATTGGTAGCAGGCTTACCGATATTTGGTATTTTAGTCATAATAATCTCCTTAATGCATCTGTTTATTTTTCTTTATTATATATCTAGAAGTGGGCGTTTGAAAATAATCATAAGCTATTATTTACGCCATAAATAAGAAACGGTCACAACGCTATTGACAATTTTTAGAAAACGTTTTATTATAAGACGTATTAAGACGTATTAGAAGGGGCGAGGAAATGGAAAAGTTAGAATCCAATGCATTAGCACCACTATATAAACAGTTGTATGAATCATTGCTATCTAAGGTGAAGACTGGTGAATACAAAGTCGGAGACAAGATTCCTTCTGAAGAACAATTAATGGGAATTTATGGTGTAAGCCGTGTAACTGTTCGAAATGCGATCAAACAATTGGTTGATGAAAATGTTTTGGTAAAAAGGCATGGTAAAGGAACGTTTGTTTCAATGCCTGCGTATGTTGAAAGTATGACAGCGGGCGGTAGTTTTACGGAATCGGGTCTACAAATGCAGAAGAAACCTGGAACAAAAGTAATTTCTATCGAAGAAAAACCAGCGAGTGGGCATGTTGCACAGGCTTTAGGAATCGAAAAAGGTGAGACGATCATTGCCATAGAACGCATTCGCTCATTGGACGGGATACCTGCAATTTTTGAAATCGATTATTTTAGACATGCTTTTGATTTTATGCTCGAGTTGAATTTGACCGATGAATCATTATTGGACGTTCTGCGAAATCATGGTGGTTTGATTGCGGCCTATTTTGACAATATTATTGAAATTGCTTTGGCAGATGAAAAAATAGCTGCTGGTTTAACCATTGAAGAAGAAGAACCATTAGTTAAGATCCATCAAACGGTTATAGACAATGAAAACCAAATTCTCTATTTCAATGAACAATATATTAGAAGCGAAGTGTATAAAGTAGCAATCCGCTCTTATAACAAATAAATAGCTGAGGTGAAACATATGAGAAAAATTTATATTGCGACTCACGGCGATTTTTCTAAAGGATTGAAACATTCTTTAGAAATGATTGCTGGAGATAGTGCAAAAGAAATAGAAACGTTTAGCTTATATCCTGGTGCCAGTGCAGCAGATTTTGCCAAACAATTAATGAAAGAGCTTTCTTCAAATAATGAGGATGAATACATCATTTTAGGCGATTTATTTGGTGCAAGTGTAGTCAATGCATTGTTGGAGACGACTTCTTTTGAACAGGTCACATTGTTGGCAGGGGTGAATTTGAATTTGGCACTAGAAATTCTTTTAGCTGGACCAAATAAATTAACGGATGAAGACCTAGAACAAATCATTCTGAATGCCCAACAAGGAATTCGCCGTGTCACAATCGAAAAACTAGAAAATGAAGAGTTTTAAGGAGGATGTAAGATGAGCAAAAAAGATGAATTTTTAGCGCTATTCAGTGAAAGAAAACCAATTATTGGTGTTATTCATTTGAAAGGGGTTACAGATGAAGAGGTTCTAGAGCGGGCAAAAAGAGAAATCGACATCTATGTAGAAAATGATGTTGATGGCATTCTTATGGAAAATTATTATGGAAATTATGAGCAATTAGAAGTGGCTATTCAATATATCAAATCATTAGGCTTAACAATTCCGATTGGTGTCAACGTTTTAAATGTTGATTCACTTGGATTTTATCTTGCAAATAAATATGACTTAGACTTTATGCAAATCGATTCAGTTGTTGGTCATGTGAAACCTCGAGACGAAGTTTCACTTAAGGCATTCTTTGACTTATACCGAAGTACCTGCAAAGCCAAATTGATTGGTGGTGTTCGTTTCAAGTATCAACCTATGTTATCTGAAAAGACAGTAGAAGAGGATTTACAACTTGCCACAGAACGTTGTGATGCGATTGCCGTGACAGAAAATGCCACAGGAGAAGAAACCTCTATGGCCAAAATCAAACTATTCCGTAAAGAATTACCTGATTTTCCTTTAATTGTCGCAGCTGGGGTAACAACTGAAAATGCAAAAGAGCAACTAGAAATTTGTGATGCGGCCATTGTGGGCAGCTATTTTAAGGATACTAGAAAAGATACTGGCGATGTCAGTGCAGAACATGTGGCAGATTTTATGCATGTGATAAAAGAATTGAGGAGTGAGTTAAATGATTAAAATGTTACGTGTAGACCATCGATTGATTCATGGGCAAGTTGGCTTTACTTGGACAAAGTTTTTAGATGCAGATTGTATCTTGATCGCAAGTGATGACTTAGTTAACGACGATTTAAAAATGAGTGCGATGAAAATGGCGAAACCATCAGGCGTCAAATTAGTGATGAAGACGATCGAGGACTCAGCCAAAGCCTTGAATTCTGGTGTGACAGATAAATATAAATTATTTATTTTATGTGAGTCAGTTGAAGATATGTACCAATTGGTGGAAAAAGTACCGACAATTCAAGAAATCAATCTAGGTGGAATGAAAAATGGCGCTGACCGTAAACAAGTATCAAAAGCTGTGCATCTATCCGAACAAGATATTGAAAGAATCAAGGAATTGATTGCAGAGGGAAAGAAACTAACGGTTCAATTAGTACCAGATGATCCTGCTGTGGCTATCGAAAAATTGTTATCGTAAAAGGGCGAAAATACTGAGGGGGAAAAAACATGGAAGTCACGTTTATGAGAGTATTTTTGATGTTTATCATTGCTTTATTTGCTTATCTGCATAGTTGGTTTGGGTCAACGATGTGGAATCGACCTATTGTGGTAGCACCGTTAGTGGGTTTAGCTTTAGGTGATATAGAGGCGGGGATTAAACTTGGTGCAACCTTAGAATTGGTCTTTATGGGCGCTTTTCCTGTCGGCGCCAGTAATCCACCTGATTTTGTTTCAGGCACGATTATTGCAACCGCCTATGTGATCATGAGTGGACAATCTGTGTCTAGTGCTGTTGTTTTAGCGGTGCCGATTGCAACGTTGGTTCTGTTGATCGATAATCTTCAAATGACCTTCCTACTAACGGGTGCAAGTCATTTAGCAGATAAAGAAGCGAGCAAAGGAAATATCAAAGGTGTTGAAAGAATCCAAATAATCGCTGGTATTGGCAATAAGATCTTACTAGCATTAATTGTAGCGTTAGGCTTTTATCTAGGGGTTCCTTTTATTGAAAAAGTTCTTTCTTACGTACCTGAATTTGTAACACATGGACTAGATATTGCTGCGGGGATTATTCCGGCTATTGGGTTTGCCATGCTCGCTCGAATGATGTTGACGAAAAAAATGATTGCGTTTCTTTTATTAGGTTTTCTATTAGCTGCCTACTTGAAGATCTCAATTGTTGGGATTGCATTGTTTGGTATCGTCGTAGTGTTGATTTATATGAATTTCAGCAATAACCAACCGAAGGAGGCATACGTAGATGACAACGAATTCTAAAGAAAAAACAAAGACGATTTCACCTGATTCAGTGATTACTAAACGAGATTTTTGGTCTGTTTTCTTCCGTTCATTGACATTGGATTCTTCCTGGAACTATGAACGGATGCAAAACTTGGCTTATGCCTTTGCGATGGCACCGATCATTCGTAGGCTATATAAAACACCTGAGGAACGAAAAGAAGCGTTAGAACGTCATTTAGAATTTATGTCTGTTACCCCTCATATCTCTACGTTGCTTTTCGGAATTTCTGGCGCAATGGAAGAAGAAAATAAAAAAAATGCCAAATTCAATCCAGCGAGTATCAACGCAGTGAAATCAAGTTTAATGGGGCCGATGTCTGGGATCGGAGATTCTTTTTTCTGGGGGACATTAAAAGTTATTGCTTCTGGAGTTGCTATTTCGTTAGCAAAAGAAGGCAATATTTTTGGGCCCATCGCATTCTTATTGATCATCAATGTTCCTCACTTTATTTTAAGATATATTTGTTTGGATAAAGGCTTTAAACTTGGTGCAAAATTCTTCAGTGATGTGGGTGATAGTGGCATCATCGAAAAAGTAACCAATGCAGCTTCTATTTTAGGACTGATGGTTATCGGCGGAATGACAGCTTCTAATGTGGTTTTTGAACTGACTGCTAAAGTTGGAAGTGGAAAAATAGCAGCACCGTTACAAGAATATGTCGATCAAATCATGTTAGGTTTTTTCCCTGCTTTGTTCTTCTTGATCATTTATTGGTTGTTAGGGAAAAAAGTCAAAACCACGACGTTACTTGTTGGTGTAATCGTCATTTCTATTCTCTTTGCGGCATTAGGTATTGCCTAAGTAAAGGAAAAATCAGCTGAGTAGAGCAATTGATGAGAATTGTCAATTATAGCTGGATTTGACTAATTTTTTTCAAAATGGTAGAGTAACACCTGAGGAAGGTGTTTCAAATGTACGTATTATATATTTCAACTCTTAGCTCCCTACAACTTATTTTTGATGAAGTGTTGTATGGAGCTTAATCGAAAAGCTTAAGAGCTTTTCTTATTCATCAGTAAATTTAGTATACTAAAAAAAATAGCACGTGTTTGCTATGTATTTAGTTTGCCTATTTACTGAAGAATATATAGATTAAAAAGGCCCTAGACATTTTGTCTATGGGTCTTTTTTGTATGTTCTTTAGTAAAAATCAATGAAACCACATGAAAGAGGAAAATAGAATGGAATTATTACAAGTCAAAGATTTAAGCTATGCAGTACCAGATAAACAGCTTTACGAAAACAGCTCGTTCACATTAAGAAGCAAGGAACATATGGGAATCGTCGGTAAAAACGGTGCTGGAAAAAGTACGTTATTGAAGATGCTTTTGGGAAATGTCTTACCAGATGAAGGCGCAATTACATGGAATCCAGCAGCGACATTAGGTTATTTAGACCAATATGTCGATATGGATCAATCCCTTACGATCAATGAATTTTTAAAATCAGCGTATCAAGAATTATTTGACACAGAAAAAGAGATGCTGAAACTGTACGAGACCTATGGAGAAACAGGCGACGATCAATTATTGACAAGAGCTGCAACCTATCAAGAACAATTAGAAATCAAAGGCTTGTATCAAGTCGAAAATGATATCAGTAAAGCTGTCACAGGACTTGGCATCAGCGATGGTGACGCGGATCAAACGTTGAGTGCTTTGAACCGTGGAGACCAAATCAAAGTTATTTTAGCAAAATTGCTATTGGAAAAACCGTCAGTCTTGATTTTAGATGAACCAACGAACTATTTGGATCAAGAACACATTGAATGGCTGACCGAGTACTTAAATGCTTTTGAAAATGCCTTTATCATTGTTTCCCACGATACTGATTTTTTAAGTAACATTGCAACCTGTATCTGTGATATTGATTTTGGCTCGATCAAAAAATATCACAGTAACTATACAGATTTCTTAAAACAAAAAGCGCATCTGGCTGAAGCGTATCAAAGTCAATTCGACGCGCAACAACGAAAAATCAAAGAGACCGAAGCCTTTATTCAGAAAAATATCGCTGGTATCAAAACAAAAATGGCGCAAGGTCGAAGAAAGCATTTGGAAAAGATGGATCGCTTGAAAGAACCTGAGAAGAAAGTGAAGTCTAATTTTTCTTTTAAATTAATGCCGCAAAGCTCACCCAATGTGATGACGATCGATGAACTTACTGTAGGGTACAAAGAACCATTGCTAACAGTACGTGATCTGCAAGTCAAAAAAGGGGAGAAAATCGTGATCACTGGCGCAGATGGTCTAGGTAAATCGACATTAGTGAAAACACTACTTTCAATGGTATCTGCAATTTCTGGAAAAGCTCAGTTCTCCCCTCAAGTTGTTGTGGGCTACCATTCACAAGAAATCGAATGGGAAAATACTGAATGGACACCGATCGAAGCGTTAGCGAATAAGTATACCAGACTGACTTATGAAGATGTCCGCCGCGAATTGGCAAAATGTGGCTTGAAACGGGAAATTGCTTCAAAAAATCTTTATATGTTGAGTGGTGGAGAGCAATCAAAAGTGAAGCTGTGCGATTTAACCATGCAGCCAAGTAATTTCCTGATCTTAGACGAACCGACCAATCATTTAGATGTTGATTCAAGAAAAGCCCTGCAAGATGCCTTAAAAGCTTTTAGAGGCAGTGTCTTATTGATTTCAAATGATGAACAGTTTTATTCAACAGTTGCCGATCATGTTTATACAGTTGCTGACAAGCATCTGATTAGACAATGAGGTGAGTTTGGATGAATGTAACAAGATTGAAAGAGTGTTTGGTCTATCAGCTTCCGATGAGAGAATCAGAAGGACTACAAATACCTGAAAATCAGCTGGCTGACCGGATTTTGATTATTGGAAGTGGAAATTTAGAATGTATGGTTGCGATAGAATTAGCTGAGCAAGGAAAAGAAGTGACTATTTTAGAAAATTCTGATGAAATTTTGTCAGATTGTTTCGCTTCAGCAAAACGAGTTGAACTGATGAAAAAGCTGGAGCAGCTGGTTGTCACAGTCGTTTTAGAAACTACTTTGATTGCGGTTAAGGAAAATCAGGTTTGTCTTTGTAATCAAGAAGGATTTGAATGGTTTCTTACAGTCGATACTATCATTGTTTCAAAAAACTATGAATATTTTCAAAATCGTTTATAGTTAAAGAAATAAAGTACAAAGGAGAACAATGATGTTTATAACAATCGATCAAGCTGATTTTCAACAAGTAGTAGAAACCTGGAATCAAGGGTTTAGTGATTACCTGTTACCAATTCATGTCGATCAAGCTACGTTGGAACACAGAATCCAGTCGCTGAGTCTTTCAAAAAATCTTTCAGCCGTCTTTTCTATTGATGGTGAATTCGCTGGTATCATCCTTTTAGGGATTCAAACCTTTCAGCAGACCAAAGTGATGTGGGTTGGCGGGATGGCTGTGATCCCTAAATATCGCAGAAATAAAGTGGCCTCTAAATTGATTGATTATGCAGAACGCTTGGCGAGGGAAAATCAATGTGATCACCTGATTCTTGAAGTGATTGCAACGAATGAACGTGCACGAAAATTATATGAAGCAAAAGGCTTGAGCGTTGTGAATGAGCTGGCAGTTGGTTCAGTTGATTTGCTTGTGCCAGCAAAAGCCGCAAGTACCATTTATTTTCAACCTATTACATCAAAAGAACAAGCAATGACTGAAAAGCAATGGACACCTTGGCAAAACCGTTCTATTTTTTTAGATCAAAATTATGCGATCTATCAAAATGAGTCAAGAATTGGCTCAATTAGTTTTAATTTAGCAGAGGAAGCTTCGGGTAAAGGAGTAACGCTCAAACAGGTCCAGCTTTTCAAAGAGCAGCATCTGCCATTAATGATGGATATCTTGCTAACTTTAAAAGAACAAGAAAATAGTGTTACTGTTAAACTAAACAACTTTGACATGGCAACTCCTGAATATCGTGAGTTACAAAAAATCGGTGTGACCTTACAGCTTACCCAATTTCAATTAGCTAAACAGCTAAACAGAAATAATGGTTAACCGCTCTAAAGATAAACTCTGCCACATTCATTGACTAAACATGAATGTGGTAGAGTTTTTTACATATATGCTGTTAAATCAACATGCAACGCTTCGTTGCGAGTGGCATTACTGTATAATAAAGGAAAGCAACGCATTTATGCGGCAAGAACGCTAGACGTTTAAAAGGGAGTGGATTATAGTGACTGTAGAAATTGGCAAACAAATCAAAAAGTTCCGTCAAGAACAAGGAATCTCGCAACAGGAATTAGCAGACTACTTGAACATTTCGCGTCAAACGATTTCTAAATGGGAGCTAGGAAAAAGTCTTCCGGATTTGGAAAATGTCGTAAGACTTTCTGAGTATTTCAAAATCAGTGTGGATGTTCTCTTAGGACGTAAAAAGCCTGGTTTCTTTAGAGGCTTGTTCGATGGAAAGGAAAGAAGGCAAAGCCAGATGGAGCAGAATAAAGAAGAAAAAAATGTGACGGCATTCTACAGTGCCTATGCTCAAGATATCCGACCGCTATTTTTAGAAGAAAAACGAGTAAATACATTCATTAAAATCGAAGAAGAGATCTTCCCAAAAGCAACATTTTCAAAAATGATGGGGTACGCCAACTGTTTGTGTCGTTTTAATAACGAGACTGTTTCAATCGATCAAATCGGAACGTTTAAACTTGCTGTTAATATTCCTGTAGAGCAGCAGATTGCTAGTTTTCCGTTGACTGATATTGTAGAGATCAACCTCCAGTTTGGAAAATATTTTCGAAATGTTGGTGGAAACTTTGTGACATTGATTGATATTGTAACGAAAGATCAGAGCTTTTACTTTTGGGTTGAATCGTTAAACGTTGCTCATGCGATTTGGCACCATGAGCTATTTTCTTCAGTACAGATCAGCATAAATGAAGTATTTCAAAAAGCCTTAGAGTTAGAAAATGAAGAAGCAGCTGTTGAGGCAATTCGTGATAATGGGGAAAATATTCCATTGTTTTACGGTCAAGGGAATGATGGTGTTCGTAGTTAAAGCTAATGTTATTCTGTTTGAATGTTTTAAGTGATGGATAAAGCTTGGTTTGGTGTCGTGAGCAGCGTATTAAAAAAAATAAACTTTGAAAAAGTTGATGTGCAAGTATAAACTATTACAACATAGATTACCTAAAAAGAAAATTGACTGATAATGTCTTCGATTGAATAATGAAGGCATTACCAGTCAATTTTTTTATAGAACAATTGTGTATCTCAATTTAGTTAAGTTTAGCTTTTATTATTTGATCCGATACATTCCGTTTCCTTCATGGGTCATTTGATGATTTTCAATATACTTTGTAATATTTGCATCTTTGTCTACAATAACTTATCTTTTTTCAGGAATAACCTTATCACTGGATCTAAACAATACTTTTTTCCTCTAAAATAAGAGGAAAAAGTACTCCTTGACACACTATACTATGTAATGTATAGTAATACGTGTCAGGAGGTATACTATGGATTCACAATTAAAAAAAGGCTTATTGGAATACTGTATCTTAGCCATTTTAAAAAAATCTGATTCCTATGGCTATCAAATCATCAAAGATTTATCAAATGTAATAACAATTTCAGAATCAACATTATATCCAATTTTAAAGCGGTTAGAAACAAAAGAAGAGGTAGAAACATACTCGCTAGAACACAATAGTCGTTTAAGAAAATATTATCGTATTACAGAGATTGGCAGAGAGAAGATCAAAGAATTTATTCAAGATTGGGATGAAGTAATGAAGGTGTATTATTTTATTGAAATGGGGGAGAAAAATGAATAAGCAGGAATTTTTATATCAGTTAAAAGAAGGGTTAATTCGCTTAGATGAATCAGAAAGAGATCAATTCGTACTTTACTATGATGAACTAATCGAAGATTATATAGAAGATGGTGAAAGCGAAGAGGAAGCAGTGAAAAAATTAGGAAAGCCAGCGATTGTAGCAAGTAAGATTTTAGAAGAAGCCTTTGAAGAAGGAAACTTTCAACCGAAAAAACGTACGAATCCGTTGATGGTTGGATTGTTGATTCTGGGTTTTCCACTTTGGGGTAGTTTATTATTAGCGTTGATTGCAGTTATCCTTGCTGCGTACATTGTTATTTGGTGTCTGCCTTTTTCAACAGGACTTTTTGCAGTAGTGGGTTTAGCTGTTTCCGTCTTTAGTTCGGTTGCTAGTATTTTTGCACTGCAAGATGGTGTCTTTATTGCAGTGACGCAGCTAGGTGTGAGTATTTTAGTATTAGGATTAGCTATTCTTAGCGGTATAGCGACGCTTAACATGGCAAACTATGTTATCAAAATTTCAAGAAGTTTTTCAAATACAGTATCTCGTTTAATTCAAAATAAGGGGTTGTTATCATGACAAATAAAAAGATGCTATTCAGAGTAGGCGTTGGTTTGACCATTATTGGGTTAATTATTACGTTAGCGGGTTTTTCGATGGCTGGTGGACAACTTGAAAAATATCGGGAGGATGGCCCGCATTCTTGGTATCGGACCATTCAATTTAACTAAAGAGATAGAAACATTCGACAGAAAAAAAATCTGACAATGTTTCTATTTTTATTTAAGAAAGAGCATCAGTAGCTAGCTCTTAAGCACTACTAAAATATCAGCCTTTGTACCGATAAAATATAAAATAGGCTTTGTTATAATTAAACCTAAGAGATAAAACAAAAGTAAGCAGTGTTTTAGTAGCGGGGGTGAGAAATATCGACGGGTTGGTTAAAAACAAGCAAATGAATACTCATGGAATTGATCTAATCAAATATGCTGCAGCAATTTTAGTTATTTGTTTTCATTGTGAACGTGTCTTTGATGACCCGGTAATCAATCATCTGTTTAAGAATGTGTTGTGCCGATTTGCAGTACCATATTTCTTGATTGCGACGAGCTACTTTGTTAGAAGAGGACAGCAGCAATCACCCGGTTACATAAAGCGTTATATAAAATCACTGGCGAAATCCTATTTATTTTGGAGCCTTGTTTACTTACCGATTGGATTGATGTGGATTCAGCAAAATTATTCCCTTAGTCCAGTATTATATCCGGTCGCTTTAATAGTTGGTGTCTTTTATACTGGAACTTATTATCATCTTTGGTATATTCCCGCAGCGATTTTTGGCATTATATGTGTTCAGTGGTTGCTTAAAAAGACAGGTTATATCACCATCTTTAGTCTAGCGACCTTACTATACGGTTTTGGTTCATTGGAAACCTATTATGCTTATATCGGCAACGCGCAGTTGAAAGCTTTTTTTGATCAGTATATGAGTCTTTTTATTACAACGCGTAACGGTTTATTTTTCGCCTTAATATTTGTGGTCATTGGATTCTTTTTGTGGGATTATCGAGAAAAAATCATTCGCGCCCAAAAATATTTAGGGATACTTGTAGTATTTACAGGAGTTCTGCTAGTAATTGAAGGAATGATCGTGTATTCAAATGTTGGGATCGATAAGAATTTTATGTGGATGTTAATTCCATTTACGAGCTGTCTGTTTTGCTGGAGTTTGTTTATACAAGTAGATGAAAAAATCGATGTAAAACGATTGAGAGATTTAGGAAAATACTATTTCTTTATTCATCCGTGGTGCATCTTGTGGACAGCTAGTCTGGTCAATAGTTACGATTTTTTTGCTAACACTTGGCTGCAGTTGATCGTGACGTTGATTGCGACTCATTTACTGAGCTCGCTTGTGATTACATTGACTCAGCAGTTACCATACTATTACTTTGATTTACAGCTTATGCTGAAAGTAAATAGTGTATACATCCAGAAACTTATTTAGACACTGAAAGCAGGATGAAAAAACAAAGTTGAGACAAAACGTTGTTGGTTTTGCCTCAACTTTATTTTTTGGGCTAAGTAAGGTGAACGCCTTTATCTACGTAAATAATATCTCCTACGATACCGGCAGCTAATTCACTGACTAAAAAGGCACACGTATTGCCGACTTCTTCGATTGTGACACCCGCTTTATCAGGAGTCCTGTCTTCTGACAATTTGATCAATTGATCGTAATCTTTTACGCCAGTTACCGCAAGTGTTTTAATCGCACCAGCTGAAATGCCATTCACACGGATTTTATCTACTGCAAATTCATAAGCTAAATATTTCACAGCAGTCTCTAAAGAAGCCTTGGCAATTCCCATCATGTTGTAATTAGGAATCGCTCTTTCAGAACCTAGGTAAGTCATCGTAACGATACCTGAACCTGGATTCAACATTGGTTTGGCATAATGTGCGACCGCTAAAAGAGAATAGCTGCTGATATCTTGGGCTAATAAATAACCAGCACGAGTGATATCACTGACATTCCCATCTAATTCTTCCTTATTTGCAAAGGCAATAGCGTGGACTAAGCCATCGATCTTGTCGAATTTTTCTTGGATCGTTTGGAACGCTTGGGCAATCGATTCGTCCGATGCTACGTCGCATTCAACGAGTAAATCAGTTGGTTCAGCTAATTTTAATAATTGTTTTTTCATGCGTTCATTTTGGTAAGTGTAGATAATATCAGCACCTTGCTCCTTCAACGCTTTGGCACATCCCCAAGCAATACTTCTTTTGTTTGCTACGCCCATTACGACGACTTTTTTATTTTTTAGAAACATCTGATTTTTCCCCTTTTATAATTATTTTAGTGTGTGAAAAGGTCTCACATCTTAATAAAATCTAAATATCTGATTTTATTTAAGTTGACGGATAAAATTGCAACTGGTATTATCTGTTTGAGAATGATAAAAAAATTCTCTAATCAATAAACAACACTCGTACAGACATTTTATCGGATGTCTGAATTATTAACCAAAATACTTTGAAAGTCAAACTATTTTACTTAAATTTAAACAAAAAAGTGTTGTTTAAGCAAGTATTTTTTAATTTGATAATCAAAACAATAGCGGAGGTGCACGATGAAACGAGTTGTAATAACAGGAATGGGAGCGGTGACTCCTTTAGGAAATACGGTAAAAGAGTATTGGCAAAATCTAGTCAATGGAACATTAGGAATCGCTAAAATTACAAAATTTGATTCTGAAGATACTGGTGTTGCACTTGCAGGCGAAGTAAAAGATTTTGATCCAAGCGAAGTGCTAGAGCGTAAAGAGCAAAAACGGATGGATTTATTTTCTCAATATGGCGTTGTGGCTGCAATGGAAGCCTGGAAAATGAGCGGCTTAACATCAGAAACCATTGATCCTAAACGTTTTGGCGTGATCGTAGGTAGCGGCATTGGTGGAATGACCACGTTACAAGATCAAGTCAGAGTGATGGATAAAAAAGGCGCTAAACGAGTGACACCGTTTTTTGTTCCGATGGTGATCGCAAATATGGCTTCAGGAAATATTTCAATCAAACTAGGTGCAAAAGGACCTTCTCAAACAATCGTTACAGCCTGTGCATCAGCAACTAATGCCATCGGCGAAGCATTCCGTACCATCAAATACGGATTGGCTGATATGATGATCACTGGTGGAACGGAAGCGACGATTTGTGAAATCGGTATAGCTGGTTTTGCTGCCTTGAGTGCGTTGAATACGACAGAAGATCCAGCAAGAGCGTCGATTCCATTTGATAAGGAAAGACACGGTTTTGTGATGGGTGAAGGTGCTGGTATGTTAATGTTAGAAGAACTTGAGCATGCGCAAAAACGTGGTGCGACGATCTTAGGAGAAATCGTAGGTTACGGCAGTAATTGTGATGCTAGTCATATGACAGCACCGTTAAAAGACGGTAGTGGCGCAGCAGATGCTATTGAATTGGCTTTAGCAGAAGCGGCGATCGATGCGTCTGCTGTAGGATATGTCAATGCGCATGGGACATCAACGCCTGCCAATGATGCGGCTGAAACTGCTGCGTTAAAACGGGTGTTTGGAGAGCGTGCTTATGATATTCCAATCTCAAGCACGAAAAGCATGACAGGGCACCTTTTAGGAGCTGCTGGTGGTATTGAAGCGATTGCTTGTGTGAAAACATTACAAGAAGGTGTTGCCCATCCGACAGTCGGTTATCAAGTAGAGGATCCAGAGTGTGATTTAGATTATGTAACAGAAGGCTCACGCCCCGTACAAGCAGAATATGCAATCAGCAATTCATTTGGCTTTGGCGGACATAACGGCGTTATTTGTATGAAGAAATGGGAGGAAAACTAACAATGACAAGATTAATGAATGCAACAGAAATTATGGAAATGATTCCAAACCGTTACCCAATTTGTTTTATCGATTATGTGGATGAAATCATTCCAGAGAAAAAAATCATCGCTACAAAAAACGTAACGATCAATGAAGAATTTTTCCAAGGACACTTCCCTGGAAACCCAACAATGCCAGGTGTTTTGATTATTGAAGCATTAGCTCAAGTTGGTTCGATCTTGATTTTGAAAATGGAACAGTTTAACGGAGAAACAGCTTATATCGGTGGAATCAATAAAGCAAAATTCCGTCAAAAAGTCGTTCCAGGAGATGTGTTGAAACTACATTTTGAAATCGTGAAAATTAGAGACTACGTTGGAATTGGGAAAGCGACAGCTTTTGTCGAAGATAAAAAAGTTTGTGAATGTGAATTGACTTTTATTGTGGGTAGATAATTAAGTGAATAACGAAAAAGCCGAAAAGGATCTTATTCCTCTCGGCTTTTTTTACTTTAGTGGTGCAATTCATACAATTTTAACGCTAATTGCAATGCGAAGGTATTTTTCTCCTGCTCTAAATCTACTGGCAGCAGAGCTTTGATTTTTTCAATCCGGTAAAGCAGTGTATTTCGATGAATAAATAAGGCTCTAGAAGTCGTAGCGATATTTAGATGATGAGCCAGATATGTCTTTAAGGTTGGGGTAAAACTCGTTTTATTTTGCTTATCGTAAGTCAACAGCGTGTTTAAATAATGTGTATAGAATTTTTTTCCTTGTTCTTTTGAAATTGAATCTACTAAAAAAGAATCAAAGTAGAAATCATTGAAAAAATAAATTTTCTCTTCTTTAGAGTCATCCTCAAGTAATTGGATGACTTTTTTTGCTTCCTCAAAACTTTGTGATAACTCGAGAATCGGTAATGTTGAACCAATGGTGCAAAAGATTTCTCGTTCAGCTTGTCCTTGTTGTTCTAAATACATACGAATCCGCTCGGCAGTATCAGAAACTTCATTGTGTGTTTTCAAGATGCTTAATTTTGGATCGGTGCCAAGCAACATCACTAACTGGTTTTTTCTGCTAAACAAATGAAGTTGAGGAAAACGATTAGTTGTGTAAGTTGTCAGCGATGATAGTAAGCTTTTCATTAGCCGATCTTCAGATTGCTTCTTTTTCATCAAAGAATCGGATTCGTGACCGAATGTTTGAATTGATAAAATCAAAACTGTATAGTTCAAGCTTGGATCAATCGTTGTATCATAAGCAGCTAAAGCCTCTAAATCTTTGATTTGTCCTGATAATAATTGATCGAAGAAATCACGACGAATGCGATTTTCCGTTCGCTCAATCTCAAAAAGGCGCATTTGCTCTAGTGCAAATGCCATCGAACCATTTTCTAAAGCAACATAATCAAGGTCCGTCAAAGGGTGATCTATTTGGTAAACCAGAATGAAACCATAATGGATCGTATCAAAGTAAACAGGCATAATCACGCAAGGATATTCTTGCTTATCAAAAAAGATTCCTCGAGTGATTGGTTTTTGTATCCGCTCAAAATCCGTGGGTAAATCAGTAAAAATCTGAACTGGGAAGGTAAAAGTGTCGCCAGTCTTTTTGAGAGATTCTTGAATCAAAGGTTGTTCAGGGTCACTGACAGCTGCAACTGACCAGTCTGTATCAACCAACACAACAGGATTATCGACCATCTTTGCTAAACCTAAAGCAATTTTTTTCATACCGCCACCGTGTAGTGAGATTTCAAAAAATTGTGAATGGATATCTAAAGAAGCCTGATTCAATTCATTCATCCGACCAGAAATTTCTGCCATAACAATGTTCATGATTTTTGAAAATGCGATCCCATAAGGAATTTCAATGAGCGGTAAAGCAAGATCATCGGCTAATTTTCGCATAGATTCAGGAATTCCTTTTAAGTAGATATGTGGTTTGATACAAATTGCAGAACAATTGATTTCTTTAAATCGTTGAATAAATCGCCTTTGTATGTCTTCACTTTCACTAAAAAAATACCCAGAAGTAATCAGCAATTCACCAGTTGACAACCAGTCTGAAGCGTCTGGATTATCTAAAATATTGACGCCAGTGATTTTATTTTCAAGTCCCTTTGCACCAGCGACAAGTTGGAATGATTTGAACGGAGCAAGTTGCAGGAAGTTTTTGACCGTTAGCATGATACACCATCTTTCTAGCTCATAATCTTGTTTTATTAACTATACGACAATTGGTTAAAGTGTACAACTGGAAAAGAAAATATTCAGCTACTCTATCTGTATATGAAAAGGCTTTCTTGTTGTAAATTTAATAGTGTAAAGAAGACAAACGACTAAGGAAGTGAGTAAGATGCGAACGTACCAATCCTTGTCAGGGTCTCGAAATTTCTTGTATGAGATTCAAAATCAATCATGGAAAGGAGAAGTGCATAGTACTTTTAAGCAAACTATAAATATAAAGTGTGAGTCTGGAAAATTATACACGATAGCAACAGCTGAATTAGATAATGCGCCCAATACTTTGAGGGTAACAGATTTTTTTAACAATCGACCTCGGGTGAGTGAAAAGACACCTGTTTTTTCAAGAAATGGACAATTAGTGATTGGCAGTATTGCTACAATCGAAGCCCAAAGTGCTAGTGAATGGCAGTACCCAAAAGTTGAATTTCCAAGGAAACAAGAGTATTCAAGAATTACTGAACGTTTGAAACAGCTAGAACAGTGGTTAAACCATTTGGAAAGTAAAGGTGGCTACTTACTAAATCAAACACAGGCCACCGCATACGAGAAAATGATTCATAGGATGCTTCAGAAAGAATCAGCACAATTGTTGATTTACCTGAAGGAGAAACAATTATTTCAGGCGAGGCAACAGCTAAACCGAGTGATCGGTTTAGGCCCAGGTTTAACGCCATCTGGGGATGATTTTCTAGTCGGATTAGCTCTTATTTTTACAACAGTTAATTATCCGTATCATTCATTAAAACAGTGGTTGTACAATAGTCGAGATGAGTTAAAAAAAAGAACGAATATTATCAGCTTTTCGACCTTAGATTGGGCAATCAAAGGCGTGTCACGAGAACGAATCGGATCATTTTTAAACGAATTATTTTCTGGAGAAGATGAAGAGCTTTTAAAAGAAAAAATGCTAGCGGTTTTGGCAATCGGTTCAACATCTGGCGGAGATATGCTGACAGGAATGTTAGCTGGGATAAAATTGACGCTGGATTTGCTTTGAAACACAGAGAATAAAAAGAAC